>JBATYU010000599.1:0-2490 GCA_049674245.1 Bradyrhizobium sp.
CGCTCTCGAAGAGACCTTGCCTGCCCACCAGGGCCCACCGTTACGACAACCGCGGCTAAAGGTCAGAGTAAGCTGAGCAATTCTTGGCACCATTAAATTGGCGTTCAGATAACTAAATTCGATTTTATTCGAGGCCGGCCGGCACGGGTCTCCGGTCGGGCGTGCGCCAAGCCGCGCTGAAGTTGCGCGAAGGTCCTTGAGGAATCCGAGCAAGAAAGCTCAAGAGCGCGGCAAGCTGAGACAAGCGCAAAATCCGCTCATCACCAGATAGCGGGATGTGTCCGTCGCAAGGCGCATCAAAAAGTGCGCTTGCGCTCGGCCAGGAGCCGCCATGTCCAAGCACGAATCCAGCTCTGCTGTCGCCTTCGGAAGTGCATCCGAGAATCCGCTTCACGAGCGCCGGGGCGGCCCTCGATCTGCCGGCCGGCCTCCGGTCCTGGGCGAAATCGGCTTTGTCGGCCTCGGTCACATGGGAACAGCTATGGCCGCAAACCTCGCTGCCGCCGGGCGGCGGGTGATCGCCTATGTCCGACGCCCGGATCAGAACAGCAGGCTTGAGGAACTGGGACTGAGGCCAACAACGGATATCGGCGATCTGCTCGACTGCGAGGTCGTCATCAGCATGCTGCCGGACGACGACGCCGCGCGCGAAGTCGTGTTCGGTCGTAGCGACAATAATCTCGACGGTCTGGCGGCGGGTCTGATGCCCGGCGCGGTCCATCTGTCGATGAGCACGATCAGCACCGCGGCCGCCTCGCTCCTGGCAAGCGAGCACGCGCGGCACGGACAAGGCTATGTCGCAGCACCGGTGTTTGGCAATCCGGCTGCCGCCCAGGCACGCCAACTGTTCATCGTCGCCGCCGGAGTCCCCGCCGATGTCGAGCGTTGCCGACCGATCCTCGACGCTCTCGGGCAAAGGACGTTTGTGATCGGTGCTGACCCTGCAGACGCAAACCTCATCAAACTGCTCGGTAATATGATGAGCGCGACGGCACTGGAGATGCTCGGAGAAGTCGTTGCCGTGGTCCGCAAGCGCGGGCTCGATCCGCAGCCGTTCATCGAAACTATGACGAGCACAATGTTTGGCGGCCGCGCCCACAAGATTTACGGCGACAAGATCGCCAGGCAGGACTACGCGGCGGGATTTGTCTTGCCCCTCGTGCTCAAGGACGTGCGCCTGGCGCTTGCAGAGGCCGAGAAAGCAGGCGTCCCGATGCCGTCAGTAAGCGTGGTCCGGGACCGGTTGATCACGGGGATAGCGCGCGGTTACGGCGAGCTCGACTGGACGGCGCTGGGGTTGATCGCCGCGGAGGAAGCCGGACTCTATGCCCTGCCTTCCGTGACGACCAATTGAGATGGGATCAGCACGCACACGCTAGCGCATTCATAGAAGGATAGGAACATGACCGATCAAGCAGAAGCTCTGAAGGTGAAAATGGAGCTCACCGACATTCCCGGCACGTCGCTCAAGGTATCGCCGGTCGCGATCGGCACTTGGGCCATCGGCGGATGGATGTGGGGCGGCACCGACGAGGCCGAATCCATCGCCACCATCCGGGCCGCATTCGAGCATGGCATCAATATTGTCGATACCGCTCCGGTTTATGGATTTGGCCGCTCCGAAGAGATCGTCGGCAAGGCGATCGCCGAAGGCGGGCTGCGCGCGGACGTGCTTATTGCCACCAAGGCCGGGCTGCAATGGGACGGCGGAAGAGTGTCCCGCAATGCCAGCCGCGCCCGCATCCTGCGCGAGGTTGAGGATTCCTTGCGAAGGCTTCGGACCGATTACATCGACATCTACCAGGTCCATTGGCCCGATCCTTTGGTGGTGATCGAGGAAACCGCGGAAGCGATGCTCACGCTGTTGGAGCAGGGAAAGATCCGCGCCATCGGCGTGAGCAACTTCTCGGTTCTCCAGATGGAGCGGTTTCGCCGCGTCGCGCCGCTGCATGTGCTGCAGCCGCCATACAATCTGTTCGAACGCGATATCGAGACCGACCTTCTGCCCTATTGCCGAAGAAACAAGATTGCGACGCTGGGGTATGGCGCGCTGTGCCGGGGCCTGCTCTCGGGACGAATGGAGGCAAATACCGTTTTCGATGGCGACGATCTGAGGCGCACCGACCCGAAATTCCTCGAGCCGCGCTTCGCGCAATATCTGGCTGCCGTGGAAAAACTCGATCGGCTCGCCCAACGCTACGGCAAGCGTGTCATTCACCTGGCGGTGCGCTGGATGCTTGACCAGGGCATCACCACGGCGTTGTGGGGCGCGCGCCATCCCCATCAGCTGAACCCGGTCGACGGGGTGACTGGCTGGTCGCTCGATGCGGCTGCCAAGGCCGAGATCGATCGGATCCTGCGCGACACCATCACCGATCCGGTTGGCCCGGAATTCATGGCGCCGCCGGCACGCAGCGTCGCGGCGTGACGCAGCACAAGTTGCCCTCGCTCTAGGACCGAGAATTGCAATGGACATCACAGCGCTTCTCC
>JBATYU010000600.1:0-3737 GCA_049674245.1 Bradyrhizobium sp.
GGACCAGGCGCACCGCTCAGCATCGAATTTGCCGACGGGCGCGTCGCAGCGACAGCGGACGCCGATCGGCCGGCTGCCATGCCTGCGCCGGCAGGCCCGCCGCAGACGGCTGCACGCGAAGCAAAGCCACCGAAGCGCGTTGCAAAACCGGTCGATCAGGGAAGCTTGTTTTAGAAGACCCGCCCCGACCCCGCCGTCATGTCCCGGCCATCCACGTCCTTTTTTCTCATTGCAAGATAAGACGTGGATGGCCGGGTCATAGGCGAGTGGAAGCGACGCCGTCCTTCGGACTGCTATGCGCCCGGCCATGACGATCCATTAGTCTAGGATTCAGGTCTACCGCTTCAGCCACTCCGCCACGCGCTTTTGCGAATCGGCGCGCGCCTCGGGATCGGTGCCGAGATGGCCGCGGTCCGGCAGGGTCGCATCGGAGGTTTCGGCAACGGCGTGAGTCGGAAGATTGGCGCGGTCGAAATCGTGATAGGCGCCGGGGTAAACCACGATCCGCGCCAGCGCGCTGCGGCCACGCGCGCCGTCGACCATCTGACGGCAGGCGGGCGGCGAACTGACGTCATCCTTCGCACCGATCAACAGCAGCGTCGGAACACGTGCGCTCCATCCAAAACCCAACGAGATGCGGCAGTCTGGATAAAACGCGATCGCCGAGCGGAAATCCGGCTCGACCTTGCGCGATGACAATTGCGGACGCACCGCCCACAACAGCGCGCTGGCGCCGTTCGCCCATCCCAGAAGGCTGATCCGGTTCCGCGCAGCCCAGGACTGCTGCACCAGCCATTGCCTGGATGCCATGATGTCCGCGACCCGCTCGCGACGCGCGAGCACGTGGCGCTCCCTCTCCTTGACGCGGCATTGCGGGCCGACTTCGCGCGAACCATAGCTGTCCGGCAGCAGAACTGCGTTGCCATCCTTCAGCAATTGCTCGGCCCAATCGCGATAACGTTGCTGGACCGGCTCGGAATGGCCGGCCAATCCGCCGCACCCGTGCAGCCCGATCACGACCGGAAACGGGCCGTCGCCGTCGGGCTTGTAAAGCTGCGCGTGCAACGTTCCGCTTGCGAGGGGAATGTCGACCTGATGTGGCGCGGGCAACGGCGCCGCGTCCGCGGCACAAGCCACGGCGAACAGCGTCAGGAATGTGATTGCTGAGAAGAGGCGCATCGCATTCGCCCGGTCGCTATGGCCCTTTAAAAACAGCGTCCATTTGCAAGAGGCTAGCATGTGCCGGACGCCAAATTTCATCACAAATCGGTGGGTTTGACCGGCGGACACCACGACTTATTTATGATAGATTGATCAGTGAACAGCATTCAACCCGGCACGAATCGTCGGGAAGCGGAGAGTCCAATCGTGCTCAATAAATTCGGCCCCTCGGGCCATGGCGAAGCGCAGGTGCAATATCTGGATGGGGATTTCCGCGTGGTCTCGCCGGGAACCTATGTGCGCTGCGCGGTGACCGATGCACGCATACCGCTCGACGAACTGAAATACTGGAGCGTGGATTTACAGGAGGCCTATGCGGTTCCAAACGCGGTGCTGCAGCGGCATTTCCCCGGCGCGTTGAAGTCGTGAGACCCTTCCAAGTCGACGGCTTCGCTACATGATGGTGGGCACGCTTGCGCTCTGCCCACCCTACTCCCCTCCTCATCGATATTTTTCTGCGCGCGACCTAAACAAAACCCCGGACAAAAACTTCCGCAACGCTGCCGCCTCCTCGAATTCAAGCGTGACGGGGAACGGCACGACGTCGCCCGCCGAGGCCGGAAGGCACGCACCATCGCGCAATCGCGCCAGATCCTTTTCCGTGGTCACCAGCGTCAGCGCATCGCGCTTTGCCTCTGCGACCAATGCCTCGATCTCGCTTTTCGAGAACGGATGATGATCGGCGAAGCTGCGCTCCCGGACCACCTCGATCCCGCTTGCGCGCAGCGTCGTGAAAAAACGCATGGGATCGCCAATCCCGGCAAACGCCAGCACGCGCTTGCCGGCAAGCCGCGCTACCGCGGCCGCATCCGGCTCGAGATGCCCCCGCAGCACCGGTTTGCCGCGCGCGGTGATCGCGGCCGCGGTTTTGTCCGCCGCCGACCCGTCGCCAATCACGATCAGCGCATCGGTGCGGTCAAGCTGCGGCGATAGCGATGCGCGTAACGGTCCTGCCGGAAACACCTCGCCGTTGCCGAGCCCACGCTCGCCGTCAATCACGATCAGCGAGGCATCCTTGGCGATGGCGGGATTTTGAAAGCCGTCATCCATCACGATGACGCTTGCGCCTTGCGAGCGCGCCAGCGCAACACCGCCCACCCGATCGCGGGCAACAGTGACCGGCACGCTCTGTGAGAGCATCAGCGGCTCGTCGCCGACATCACCCGCGACGTGCCTCGCCGGATCGACCATGACCGGCCCATGCAATCGCCCGCCGTAACCACGGCTGAGCACGACCGTCGTCTCGCCGAGATCGTGCAGCATCCTGGCAAGCGCCAGCACCGTCGGGGTCTTGCCGGCGCCGCCGACATGGTAATTGCCGATGCAAAACACCGGAATGCCGGCGTCAAATCCGTCTCGCTGCAACCGCCGCGCCGCGATCGCGCCATAGAGCGCGCCGAGCGGCCGGAGCAAATGCGATTTCCACGATGGCGGCCGGTACCAAAAGGCCGGCTCACGCATGGGCGGCTCCCATTTCGAGCCGCAGCTGCAAAAGATACGGCTCGAGCGCTGCTAGCGTGCGTTCAAGCGCGCCGCCGAGCTGTTCGACCACGCGCTCCGCGGCACGGATTTGGGCGTCCCGCGCGGCAGGATCGGCCAGCAACTGGCCGAGCTGCTTGACCAAGGCTTCTTGCGTATCCGCGCGCCTGGCGCCGCCGGCGCCGTCAAGCGCCTCGTAAACATCGGAGAAATTGAACACGTGCGGGCCGTGCACGATGGACGCACCGAGCTTGACCGCCTCGATCGGATTCTGCCCACCATGTTCGACCAGCGATCCGCCCATGAACACGATTCCCGCCAAACGGTAGAACAGGCCCAATTCGCCGAGCGTATCGGCGACATAGAGATCGCTCGCCGCCGTCGGCACGTCCTCGCGCGAACGCAATCCCGCCTTCAGCCCGGACGCCGCGATCACCCGCGCGATCGCGGGCCCGCGATCGGGATGCCGGGGCACGATCACGGTCAGCAGCGAGGGAAAAAGTCCCTTTAGCGTCCGGTGCGCCTCGAGCAACATTTCCTCTTCGCCGGGATGGGTGGACGCCGCCACGATGATCGGGCGGCCGCGCGTGGCCGACATCAACCGCTCGAGCTTGGCGGGATCGGCAGGCGGCGCCGAAACATCGAGCTTCAGATTGCCCGTGGTGACGACATTGCGGCTGCCGAGCGCGGCAAACCGCGCCGCATCGACCTCCGATTGCGCGAGACAGACCTCGAACCTGCCGAGCAACGCCGAGATGGTCGCGGAAACCCTGCGCCAGCGCGGGAAAGACCGATGCGACATCCGTCCGTTGATCAGCACCATCGGCAGCCGCCGCGCCGCGCTCGACAGGATGAGATTGGGCCACAGATCGGACTCGATGAATAGCGCCAGCGACGGCCGCCAGTGATCGAGGAAACGCGTGACGAAACGCGGCGAATCGTAGGGCACGTATTGATGGATGATATCAGGCGGAAACCGCCTGGCGACGATCGCCGCCGACGTCACCGTGCCCGAGGTCAAGAGGATACGGATATTC
>JBATYU010000601.1:0-10016 GCA_049674245.1 Bradyrhizobium sp.
TGCGCGAGCGCTACGCGACGCGCGGCGGCTTCAACGCGGTGGTCATCAAGATACGCCTGCCAGACGGCCGCCCTTATGACCAGACCGGCAAATTGGACTTCGTCGATAACACCATTGCGCAAAGCACCGATACTTTCCTGGTACGCGGCGTCATCCCCAATCCAACGCTGCATGATCCTTCCACCACAGGCGGCCCGGTGCGCGAACTTACCGATGGCGAATTTGTCACCGTGATGGTTGAGGGCGTGCAGCCGGTCGAGGTGCTGGCGATCCCGCGCTCCGCCGTGCTGTCCGACCAGCAGGGCGATTATGTCTTCACGGTCGGCGCGGACAACAAGGCCGAGCAGCGCCGGATCCAGCTCGGGCAGTCCACCTCCACGATAGCCGCGGTCATCAACGGGCTCGGGTTGGGCGACAAGGTGATCGTCGAGGGCCTGCAGCGGGTGCGTCCCGGCCAGCCGGTCTCGCCCGGGCCGGCGAGCCCGCTGATCCAGTCCAGCATGAAAGCCTCCGCCAGCGACGGCCGCACGCCAATTGACAGCGGCGCCGCCGGCGCGGCGAAACCGGCGGGCAAGAGCCCATGATTTCCGCGGTTTTTGTCGACCGTCCCCGCCTCGCGATCGTGATCGCGTTTGTCATCAGCATCGCCGGCGCGCTCGCGCTACTGCAGATTCCGGTGGCGCAATTTCCCGACATCGTGCCGCCGCAGGTCACGGTCTCCGGCGTGTTCCCGGGCGCCTCCGCGGAGGTAGTCGAGGCCAGCGTCGCCCAGCCGCTCGAGGCGCAGGTGGTCGGTGTCGATCGCGCGCTGTACATGAAATCCACCAGCGGCAACGACGGCAGCTACACGCTCACGGTTTCCTTCGCGCTCGGCACCAATCCCGACATCAACACCGTCAACGTCAACAACCGCGTTCAGATCGCGCTGTCACAACTGCCGCCTGAGGTGCAGCAGGAGGGCCTGGTCGTGCAGAAGAAGTCTTCGGCGATCCTGCAGTTCATCGTGCTCTACAGTGCCAATGGCGAGCAGGACCCGTTGTTCATCACCAACTATGCCATTATCAACGTGCTCGACGCGATCTCCCGCACCCCGGGTGTCGGTCAGGCCAGCCTGTTCGCAAAATTGAATTACTCGATGCGGATCTGGTTCGATTCGCAGCGGCTCACCAGCCTCAACCTTGCGCCTTCCGATGTCATCGCCGCGATCCGCGCCCAGAGCGTGCAGGCGCCCGTGGGGCGCATCGGCGCGCGGCCCATCAGCGACCAGCAGCAGTTTCAGTTCAACGTGCAGACCCAGGGCAGGCTGACCACCGCGGCTCAGTTCGGCAATATCGTGCTGCGGGCCAATCCGGACGGCTCGGTGCTGCGCATCAGTGACGTCGCCCGCGTCGAAATCGGCGCTCAGAATCTTGACAGCGAGTCGCGGATCGATGGCCGCGCCGGGGTGCCGATCGGCATTTATCTTTCGCCCGGCGCCAATGCCGTGACCACGGCGAAGGCGGTGCAGGCGACGCTGCAGAAACTGTCGGCGCGGTTTCCGGCGGGCCTGACCTATCTGGTACAATACGATTCCACCACTTTCGTGACCGACACCATCACAGAGGTGCTGAAGACGCTCGGCGAAGCCTTCGTTCTCGTGGTGATCGTGGTGTTTCTGTTCCTGGGCAATTTGCGCGCCACCGTGATCCCGGCGGTTGCGGTTCCGGTCAGCCTGATCGGCGCTTTCGCCGTGCTGCTGGCACTCGGCTATTCGGCCAACACGGTGTCGCTGCTGGCGATGGTGCTCGCGATCGGCATCGTGGTCGACGACGCCATCGTCGTGGTCGAGAATGTCGAGCGCGTGATGGAGGAGGAACCAGATCTTTCACCGGCCGAAGCCACCAAGAAGGCAATGACCCAGATCACCGCGCCGATCATCGCGATCACACTGGTGCTGCTGTCGGTGTTCGTGCCGATTGCCTTCATTCCCGGAATCTCCGGCACGCTGTTCCGGCAGTTCGCGGTGACGATCAGCGCGGCGATGATGATCTCGGCCTTGAATGCGCTGACATTGTCGCCGGCGCTGTGCGCGGTGTTCCTGCGCCACACCGGGCCACGGCGCGGCATCATGGGGCGCGTGCTCGGCGGCATCGACTGGGTGCGTGACCGCTACGCCGGCGGCGTCCGTCGGCTGGTGCGAATGGCCGCGCTGTCGCTGGTGCTTGTGCTGGTGTTCGCAGGCTGCATATTCGGCGTTTCGCTGTTAACGCCGACAGGGTTCCTTCCGGAAGAAGATCAGGGCGCATTCTTCATTTCAGTACAATTGCCTGATGGCGCATCGGTGGCGCGCACCAGCGAAGTGACCAAGCAGGTCGAAGCGTTGCTGAGGCAGATGCCGGCGGTCGAGCACACGCTCTCGATCATCGGCTTTTCGCTCCTCGACGGCGCATCCGAGCCGAACAACGCTTTCATGGTGGCGCGGCTGAAGCCGTTCGCCGACCGCAAGGCGGCGGCGGATTCGGCGCAGGCGCTGATCCGACAAACGTTCGGCGGTGGCGCGCAGATCCGGCAGGCTAATGTGCTGCCGTTCAATCTGCCGCCGATCATCGGGCTCTCGACGAGCGGTGGCTTCGAGTACCAGCTCGAGGCGCTGGAGGGACAGGACCCGGCCGCGATCGGCAGCGTCACCAGCGGACTGATCGGCGCCGCCAACCGCGACCCGCGGCTCACGCGCGTGTTCTCGACCTTCACAGCGACCAATCCGTCGATCTATCTCGACATCGACCGCGCCAAGGCGCAGGCGCTCGGTCTCAACATAAGCGATGTGTTCACCGCGCTGCAGGCGACGCTCGGCGGCATCTACGTCAACAACTTTAATCTCTACGGCCGCACCTGGCAGGTCAACGTTCAGGGCGAGGCCACCAATCGCGGCGACCTTTCGGACATCTGGCAAATCTATGTGCGTAACGGCACCGGCCAGATGGTGCCGATGCGATCCATCGCCAGCCTCAAGATCGTGACGGGACCTCAGGTCATCACCCGATACAACAACTACCGCTCGGTCACAGTGAACGGCGGTCCGGCGGCTGGCATCTCTTCGGGGACGGCGCTCGCCGCCATGACGGAGATTTCCAATGCAACGCTACCGGCGGGCTACAGTTTCGAATGGACTGGCACCGCTTATCAGGAGCAACAGGCGTCCGGCCAAACCGGCATCATCCTCGCGCTCGCGGTGCTGTTCGCCTATTTGTTCTTGGTAGCGCTTTATGAAAGTTGGACGATCCCGATTCCGGTGCTGCTGTCGGTCGTCGTCGGCGTGCTCGGGTCTTACCTCGGCATCAGGGTTGCCGGGTTGAACCTCGATCTCTACGGCCAGATCGGGCTGGTGGTGCTGATCGCGCTGGCCGCCAAGAACGGCATCCTGATCGTCGAGTTTGCCAAGGAGCAGCGTGAGAGCGGCGTCGCGATCGGGGACGCCGCTGTACTTGGCGCGCAGATGCGGTTTCGCGCCGTGATGATGACCTCGATCGCCTTCATCCTCGGTTTGCTGCCGCTGGTAATTGCCACGGGAGCCGCGGAGCTAAGCCGCCGGGCGGTTGGCACCGCGGTGTTTGGCGGCATGCTCGCCGCAAGTTCGATCGGCATCTTCATGGTGCCGATGCTCTATGTCATTTTCCAGCAGTTGCGCGAACGGGCAAAGAAGCGCTTCGGCAGTACCGGCGAGAAGCCGCATCCCGCCGGCTGATCCGGCGCCGCCCAGCCCACCCGACAATCGCGCGCAAAGCCGGGCTTGCGGAATAGGCCGAAGGTCGCAGGGGTTAATATTGGCAAAAGCCAGCGGGAGCAGTTACGCTAGCCTCTCCAACGGCATCGCAGAAATGCCGGGCCAACAAAAGTCCAACAAAAAATTCCGTTACTGGGAGGATAACATGGCTATCTCGCAACGGCCCTGGTCGATCGATCGGCGGACCATTCTAAAATCCAGCGCCGCGATTGCTGCAGCGCAGTTTTCTTCCCCTTTCCTTATCAAGGCTCGAGGCGAAACGCCGGTGCGGATCGGGTTGGTCGATCCGCTGACGGGCGTCTATGCCGCGATCGCGCAGAACGAAGTGGTCGGAGCCAAATACGCGGTTGAAGAGATCAACAAGAAGGGCGGGATTCTGGGCCGCCCCGTCGAACTTCTGATCGAGGACTCGGCCAACGACGTCGGCACCGGCGTCCAGAAGACGCGCAAGCTGATCGAACGCGACCAGGTGAGCTTCATTGTCGGTGACGTGAATTCGGGTATCGCGATCGCGATGGCGCAGGTCACCAGCGAAAAGAAGGTGCTGCATATCGTCTCGGGCGGCCACACCGATCCGGTTACAGGCACGAGCTGCTCGTGGAACGTGTTCCGCGTCTGCAACTCTACCACCATGGACGCCAACGCCATCGCCACCACGCTGATGGAGAAGTTCGGCAAGAAATGGTATTTCCTCACCCCCGACTACGCCTATGGCCATTCGGTTCAGGCCGGCTTCGAAAAGGTCCTGAAGGCCGCGGGCGGCACCTCCGCCGGCTCGCTCGTCCCGCTGGGGACGCCAGACTATTCATCCTACCTGATCCAGGCCAAGGCTTACGGCCCGCAAGTGCTGATCAACGTGATGGGCGGCGGCGACCAGGTGTCGAGCCTCAAGCAATTCGTGCAGTTCGGCCTCGACAAGCAGATGGCGGTCGGCGGCGCATTATTCGAGCTGGAAAGCATCCGCGCCGTGCCCGATGCCGCGCGTGTCGGCTGGTGGACCATGGAATGGTGGTGGGATCAGCCGGGCGTGCCGCATGTCGCGGAATTCAATGCCGCGATCAAGAAGATTACGGGTAACGCGGCCACTGCGCGCAACTGGTTCGGCTTTACCTCGATCCAGACGCTGGCGCTGATCGCCAATCAGGAGAAGACGCTCGACGCGCCAAAACTGGCGCACGCGCTTTCCGGTTTCAAATTGCCGCCGGAGGTTGCCCTGCAGCCGGGGGCACCGGAATATCGCGCCGGCGACCACGAATTGATGAGCACCGTGTTCGTCGGTGAGGCGCACCCACCGCAGGGCGATCCCGACAATATGTTCACGGTGAAGAACCCGGTGCCCGGCGAGAAGGCCGCCGGTCCCGTGGAGGCCACCGGCTGCAAGATCCAGTGGCCGGCCCCGGCCTGACACGCAGGCGCGGCGAAACTTGGGACCGTCATTGCGGGCAACGGGGCGCGCATTCGCGCGACCCGTTGGCTCGCAATGACGACAAGAAGAAACGCAACCAACCAGGGAGAAAACTCATGACGCACATTTTCAATTCGAAATTCGATCGTCGCACGCTGCTGAAGGGCGCGGCGACGCTTGGCGCATTTCAGGTGACATCACCCTTCATCATCGGAGCGCGCGGCGAGACGCCGATCCGGATGGGCATGGTCGATCCTCTGACCGGCGTCTATGCCGCACCGGCCGGCAACGAGGTGACGGGCGCCAAGCTCGCCGTCGAGCAGATCAACGCCAAGGGCGGCATTATGGGACGCCAGGTCGAACTGCTGGTGGAAGATTCCGCCAATGACGTCGGCACCGGCGTGCAAAAGGCGCGCAAGCTGATCGAACGCGATCAGGTCAACTTCATCATCGGCGACGTCAATTCCGGCATCGCTGCCGCGATCGCCCAGGTCACCGCGGAAAAGAAGATCCTGCACATCGTCTCGGGCGGCCACACCGATTCGATCACCGGCAAGGATTGCAAGTGGAATGTGTTCCGGGTCTGCAACACCACGCGAATGGAAGCCAATTCGGTATCCAGCGTGCTTTACAGCAAGTACGGCAAGAAATGGCACTTCATCACGCCCGACTACGCCTTCGGCCACACGCTCTATGACGCCTGCACCGATGATTTGAAGAAGCTCGGCGGCACCGTCACCGGCAACGAGCTGACGCCGCTCGGCACCACGGATTTCTCCGCCTATCTGATCAAGGCGCGCGCCGCTGGTCCGGACGTGATGATCCTGCTGGTGCAGGGCTCCGACATGATCAACTGCTTGAAGCAGGTCGTGCAGTTCGGCCTCGACAAGCAGATCCATGTCGCGGGAACGCAGCAGGAGCTGGAATCGCTGGCAGCCCTGCCGCCGGAGGCGCGTATCGGCGTCTGGATGTTCGAATGGTACTGGAAGCAGCCGGGCGTTGCCGGGGTCGAGAAATTCGTTGCCGACATCAGGAAGGTCAACAACGGCAACGTGCCGACCGCGCGGCACTGGTTCGGCTACACCTCCGCAATGACCTTTGCCCTGATTGCGAACAAGGAAAAGACCCTCGATGCGGTCAAGCTTGCAACCGCGCTGGAGGATTTTGAGTTGCCCGACGACGTCAAGCTGCAGCCGAACAAGGTTTATTACCGCAAAGGCGATCATCAATTGATGACGTCCGCCTTTGTCGGCGAGGCGCAGTCAAAGGGCAAGGACGATCCGGAAGATTTCTTCCGCGTCGACGAAGTCGTCCCGGGCGACAAGACCGCGCCCGCGGTCAGCGAAACCGGCTGCAATGTTCAATGGCCATCCTAAAGACCATCCGTTTTCCTGGTCCGGGAAACCCATCCCGGATCAGGCCCATGATTTTTCCGGTTAATCATGACTTTTCTCTCCGGTGAATGATGACGCAGCTTCTCCTGTTCAATGTCACCAACGGGCTCATCATCGGCGCCTTCTACGTGCTGATGGCGCTCGGGCTTTCGCTGATCCTCAATTTGAGCAACGTCATCAATTTCGCCCATGGCGGATTTCTCGTCATCGGCGGCTACATCGCCTACACGATAACGCCTTATGTCGGCTTTTGGGGCGCGCTGCTGCTGGCGCCGCCGCTGACCGCCGTCATCGGCCTTGCCGTCGAACGTGTGCTGATCCGGCCGCTTTACGGGCGCGATCCGCTCTACAGCCTGCTGCTCACCTTCGGTTTGGCGTTCATGATCGAGGACGGCACTCGTTTCATCTGGGGCCCCCAAGGCAAGCCGGTCACTATCCCGGCCTTTCTGGCGCAGCCCCTGAGCAACGATCTGTTCTTCATTACCGGCTATCGGCTGTTCATGGTCGCCGTGGTGATGATCGCGGTGGCGCTGTTGTTCCTGCTGTTGCGCTACACCCGCCTCGGCGTGCGCATCCGCGCCGGCACGCTCGATCTCGAGACGGTCGCGGCGCTCGGCATCAATGTCGGGATGCTGCGCTCGCTCAATTTTGCGGTCGGGATTTTTCTGGCGGGCCTCTCTGGCGTGCTCGCGGCAGGCCAACTGGGTCTTGAACCGACCATGGGCACCGGGCTTTTGATGCCGAGTTTCATCGCCATCATCGTCGGCGGCATCGGCAGCCTGCCCGGAACATTGGTGGGCGGCCTCTTGATCGGCGTGGCGTCAGGCGTCACGGCGGTGTTTTTGCCGGCGGCCAGCGAGGCCGTGATCTACGTCATGATGGCGGTGATCCTCTTGGCGCGGCCGCGCGGATTGTTCGGCGAAGAAGGAATGATGAGTTGAACGCCGAACAAAGCCGCAAGCTGATCGTGCTGGTGGCGATCTGGGCGGCGCTATTGCTCGCGCCCTACTGGATGGCGCCGCTCGGCGGCTATACCGCGCTCGCGACCCGCGTGCTGGTGCTGGGTCTTGCCGCGATGTCGCTGAATTTCCTGCTGGGATTTACCGGCGTATTGTCGTTCGGCCACGCCGCCTATTTCGGCCTTGGCGCCTATGGCGCCGGCCTGACGCTGAAATTCCTCGCGCTCTCCACGCCGCTGGCCCTCATCGCCGGCATGCTGCTCGGTGGCCTTTGCGGTGCGATCCTTGGGCTACTGATCGTGCGGCGGCGCGGCGTCTATTTCGCCATGGTGACGATCGCGTTCGGGCAGGTGTTCTATTACATCGCCTTCCAGTGGAGCTCGTTGACCGGCGGCGACGACGGCTTGCGCGGCTTCGCCCGTCAGCCGATCGATCTCGGCGCCTTCAAGCTCGACATTCTCACCGACGCCAACAACTTCTACTACTTCGTCCTGTTCTGCTTCGCGCTCGCCGTCGGCGTCATGGGATTCATCCTGCGCTCGCCGTTCGGCCGAACCATGATCGCGATCCGCGAGAATGAGCGCCGCTCCCGCTTCCTCGGCATTCCCGTCGAGCGCCACATCTGGATCGCATTTACGCTGTCCTGTTTCTTCATGGGCTTTGCCGGCGCGCTCTATGCGCTCGTCAACAATTTCGCCGATCCGCGCGGCCTGCATTACAGCCAGTCCGGCGATTTCGTCATGATGGCCGTGATGGGCGGCATGCGCTCTTTCTGGGGCCCGCTATTGGGCGCCGCCGTATTCGTGGTGCTGCAGGATTATCTGTCGAGCGTCACGGTGAACTGGATGTCGTTCGTAGGCCTCCTGTTCGTCCTGGTGGTGCTGTTCTTCCCGCGCGGGCTGCTCGGCTTCTTTCAACGGAGCAAGGCGTGAACGTCCTCGAGATCAACAATGTCAGCAAGCGGTTCGGCAATCTGGTCGCGGTGCGCGACGTCTCGCTGACGGTGGCGCCGGGCGAATTGTGCGCGATCATCGGGCCGAACGGCGCGGGCAAAACCACCTTTTTCAACCTGATCAGCGGCTATTTTCCGCCTACGTCCGGCACCATCATGTTCGACGGCCAGGACATCACCAGGCTCTCGACGCATGAGCGCGTCGTCCGCGGCATGGCGCGAACCTTCCAGATCACCGAGATCTTTCCAGAACTTAGCGTGTTCGAAAACGTCCGCATCGCCGCTGAAGTGGCGAGCGGCTACCGTCTGCGGCCCTGGCTCAACCGCGCCGAGGCGGCAAAGGTCCACCATCACGTCGAAGCGATGCTCAAGCTGGTGGCGCTGGAGACCAAGACCGACCGCCTGGTCGGCGAGCTCTCGCATGGCGACCAGCGCGCCGCCGAGATCGCCATGGCGCTGGCGCTGCAGCCGCATCTGTTGCTGCTCGACGAGCCGACCGCCGGGATGGGCGACCAGGAGACCTACCAGATCACGCAGCTGATCCGCCGGCTGCACCGCGATAGCAACTACACCATCGTGCTGATCGAGCACGACATGCGCGTGGTGTTTCATCTCGCCGACCGCATCTGCGTGCTGGATCAGGGCAGGATGCTGGCGCAGGGCACGCCGCAGGAGATCGCCGCCAACGAGGCCGTTCAGGCCGCCTACCTGGGCAATGCCGCATGATTTCAGCGCTGACCGCCGAGGGCCTGCACACCTATTACGGCAAGAGCCATATCCTGCATGGCGTCAGCCTCGCGGTCGCCGAGGGCAAGATCACCGCGCTGCTCGGGCGCAACGGCGCCGGCAAGACCACGACGCTGCGCAGCCTGATGGGGCTGACGCCGGCGCGCGAAGGCAGGATCACAATCTTCGGCAAGGACACCACGCATTGGCCGACCTTCCGCATCGCAGCGGCGGGCGTCGGCTATGTGCCCGAGGGACGGCGCATCTTCGCCAATCTCAGCGTCGAGGAAAACCTCAAGGTTCCGCTCGAGCGCGATGGCCCGTGGACCATCCCCCGTATTTACCAACTTTTCCCGCGTCTTGCGGAGCGCAAGCAAAATCGCGGCCGCCAGCTCTCCGGCGGCGAGCAGGAGATGCTATCGATCGCGCGTGCGCTGTTGCTCAATCCCCGCCTGCTGATCCTCGACGAGCCGTCGCAAGGGCTGGCGCCGCTGATCGTCCGCGAGGTGTTTCGCATCGTCCAGCAGATGAAGGCCGAGGGGATTTCGGTGCTGTTGGTCGAACAGAACGCGCGGATGAGCCTCGAAATCGCCGACGATGCCTACGTGCTGGACGACGGCGCCGTGGTCTATTCGGGGACCGCGCGCGAACTTGCCGCCGACGACGCCCGCGTCCGCGCGCTGGCCGGCGCCAGCGCCGAGGAATGGACGCTGGGTTAAGCGTTTGGGCATCTCTCTTCCGTCATGGCCGGGCTTGTCCCGGCCATCCACGCCCTTCTTGCCAATGGCACGTTAAGACGTGGATGCCCGGGCATAGG
>JBATYU010000602.1:0-11351 GCA_049674245.1 Bradyrhizobium sp.
GGCGACGGCCCTGCGCCGATCCCGCACAGAAGCAAGTGCCCGGCGAGTGGATGACGCAAAAAAGGGATTGACTCTTCGAGGCCCGTTACAGAAGCCTCGCGTGCAAAGTAAAAAAGCACACGAGTTAGTCACCACAGGTCCACCGAAAACATCCCGGCCTTCCCTGCGCAATGGTTTACGGCTTATAGCGCGCTCTCCCCGGCGTCCGGCTTTCTAGCCACCGTCGCCTGCGCTCCTTAGCGCAGACTTGATCCCAGCGTCGCTGGATCAGGACCACACGATTTCGCCGTCCGCGATGGTGTCGCTCGTCTTGCGACGCCACCCACGTCCATCGCATCCCGCCCCACGTTCGTGACGACGCGTACGCCCCTCTGACGGGACGGGATGCCGGAGAATATACAACCTGATTTGGGTATTCTGAAAATCAGAATATTTTTGCAGGAGGGGCTAGACATGCCACAATCCGAACACAACTGATTTGCCCGTCGGGGCAAAATCGGCAGCGAGATGCGTCGGGGATTGCCGATCCCGCTCCTTCTCTGGCAGGTTCCGTTCAGCGCAGGCTGGACGATCAGGCTGCCCGCGACAGCCGGACCATGGAGACGCCCATGAAGACACCAACAGAGTTCGCGATTGTCCAGACCAACGGCATTCGGCTGCGGGTCGCCGTTGCCGGAAAGGGACCCCTGGTCGTGCTGGTGCACGGCTGGCCGGAGAGCTGGTATTCCTGGCGCCATCAGATCCCAGCTCTCGTGGAAGCCGGTTATCGCGTTGCCGCACCGGACCTGCGCGGTTATGGCGGCAGTGACAAGCCCGTCCCGATCGAGGCCTATTCGATCAAGGACATGTGCACTGACATCGCCGGCCTGATCGAGAGTTTTGGCGAAAGGCAAGCGATTCTGATCGGCCACGACTGGGGCGCGCCCATTGTCTGGAATACATCGCTGTTTTTTCCGGAAAGGGTTCGGGCGGTCGCAGGTCTGAGCGTCCCGTATGCCGGAAGGGGCCCGGCGCCCCGCATCGAGCTGTTTCGAAACATCTACAAGGATCGCTTCTTCTATCAAATCTATTTCCAGCAACCGGGTGTTGCCGAGGCGGAACTCGAGGCCGACGTACGCACCTCGCTGCGGAAGATCTACTATGGGGCCTCGGGCGAGGGCATCAAGTCGGGACCAAGGCCCAAGAAGCTGCCTGACGCGAAATACCTCGACGGACTGACTGATCCTGATCCGCTGCCGCATTGGCTCACGCGTGATGACGTCGATTATTATGTAGGGGAATTCGAGCGAAGCGGTTTTCGAGGGCCCCTCAACCGTTACCGCACCTCGGAGATCGACTTTGCCCAGCAGGCGGAGGTTGCGAACCGCCGGATCGAGCAGCCGGCGGCTTTCATCGCCGGCAGCCTTGATCCCGTTCTCGCCTTCCTGCCGGGTGTCGACCTGATCGCGCTCATGCGCGAGCAAGCGACCGATCTGCGGCTCGTTCGCATTTTCGACGGTGCCGGCCACTGGATTCAGCAGGAGCGCCCCGCCGAGGTCAATGCGGCTCTGTTGGAGTTTCTGGGAGGGCTCAGCTGATCGGCCCCGCGCTCGTAGCGAGGCGCGCCTGCTCGCAGCGCGCCGCGGCTGGACGCTTGCCTGTGGCCTTGTCAGGTTCGCATCGGGAATGCCGCGACGCTGCGTCTACCAAACCGCGAAGCGAGCATCGCGCTGAGCCGGAAAAGTGCCATAAAACGAGCCTATCCGCGCGCGGGCGCCGTGGAGAGTAGCTATGGATGAACTCAAGACAGTCGAAGTCAAGGCGTTCGTGCCATCAAGGGATTTCGCCCTGAGCAAGCAATTCTACCAGGATTTGGGTTTCGAGCTCGCCTGGTCGTCCGACGATTTGGCTTATCTCCGGCGTGGGACTTCAAGCTTTCTGCTGCAGAGATTCTACAGCAAGGAACATGCCGACAACTTCATGATGCATTTGCTGGTCGAGAACGTCGACGCCTGGTGGGGCCATGTTGAGACCCAGGGATTGATCGGCAAGTACGGCGTGAAGGCAGAGCCGCCTTCCGACAAGCCCTGGGGACTCCGCGACTTCGTGATCGTCGATCCGACGGGCGTGTTGTGGCGCGTCGGACAAAATATCGAACCCGCCGGGGGGACGGCGCAGCATTAAATGGGCATTGCGAGGTATCTGACCGTCTTGGCGCGTTCCGCAAGCAATGCGCTCCCGACGAAGCCAAACGCCTCATGAAAACGGTCTGAAGCCAGGTTGGGCAATCGACGTTGACTTCGCAACAGAGCACGCTGTGCCCTGCGTTCTGTGACGCCAGCTTGAGCTCGCTGTACATCTTGCGTGCAATACCTTTTCCGCGCGCCTGCGCGGCAACGACAACCCTGTCGATGTAGACGAACCGCTGGTATCGGCGGCGAAACCAATCGAAGTTGATATTTTCGTATTGCGCATCTTGATCCAGCGCAATGCAGAACGCGTCGACCTGCCCCGAGAGGCGGACGCAAAAGCTTGACGCGATGAGCTGCCGCAGCGAGGCCGTGTTCAGCAGGGAGGTCTCGACCGCAAAGTCGTTATTGAGGGCGAGCATGGCGGCGATGTCATCGACATCAGGGGAGCGCAGGACGGCGCTCATTTCAGACCGTGTTCGCGATTGTCTGCCTTGTTGCGCAGGTTGAGGCGCTTTGGCCGCGCGGGCCGGTATTCAAATCCGCGGACTTTAGCGGCTTTGCAAAAGGCTCCGTCCCTTTGCCGGCGAATAGTCCACAGGCGTGAGCAAACGGTCCTCGATCTGGCCGACCATCAGGCCGTGCTCCGCATGCGTCACGCGCTTGATTTCAGACCATTCGGCGTCGGCCATGAAGGCTGACCATGCGCCAGTCTTGGCCGCTTCATCCGGCCACTCCAGCAGGTAGACAAATTCGGTCTTCTCGCCGAATTTGGTTTCCCACATCGCCACGATCTGAAAGCCGCATCTGGTCCGCATGATACGGGCCGCATGATCGCGAAAGCGGGCGTGGAACGCGGCCTTGTTCTTTTCGAAAATTTCGTAAACGCGCAGTTGCTGGATCATCGGTGGTCTTCCCTTGACCGGTAGGTACAGTCGCGCAAAGCGCGCGCGATTGGCGCGCGGATATCGCCTCGCTCGTTTCGGGCTACGCCGCTATCTCAGAGTTATTTCGATCAGCTTCGAAGCCGGGCGATGGGCCCCGTCCAGCCACTTGGCGCGAGGACGACGACGGTAGCGCCCTGCCTCACGCGATCAAAGAGATCGATGACATCCTCGTTGGCCATGCGGATGCAGCCGGACGATATGGCCTGGCCGATATATTCCGGCTGGTTGGTGCCGTGGATGCGGTACAAGGTGTCCTTGTTGCCCTGGTAAAGATAGAGCGCGCGCGCCCCCAGCGGATTAGCCGGACCTCCGGGAACGCGTGCCGGATAGGGGCCGAGCCGCGCTTGAATCTCCGGCGTCGGGATCCAATCAGGCCATTCAGCCATCTTCCCAACCGTCGCGACGCCGGAGAAGGCCAGCGCTTCTTCCCCGACCGCCACGCCGTAGCGGATCGCCTTGCCTTGCGGGAGGACGTAATAGAGATAACGCGCGTCGGTATCGACCAGGATCGTGCCCGGCGCCTCCCTGCGCGGATAGTCGACGAGATGCCGGCGATAGTTCTCGGCGATCGTTGCCTGCGCATAAGGCGGATGGGCCAGCAACTGCCGGTCCCTGGGCGTCAGGCTCGCATCCGACGACGGCGCGAGCGTTGCCTGCATGCAGCCGCCGAGCACGGAGGCGAGCAGCCCCATCAACAACCACGCGAGGGCGAACCTCGACACCGCCGGTCCTCCAAAGTCTACACGCCTGCATTTGCTCCTTGAATAGTGCAGAAATCATGGCCGGCCGGGAGGTAACCCGGAAAGCTTCGCTCGTCCGGGCTAGGCTTGCTGCAAAAACCAGCAAAAATCGTGCGGTCTCGGCCCCAGTGAAATCAAGATTTCTCCCAAATCGTGCTGGTGATCGTCGCTTTTTGGACCTCGATAGCAGGGTACTGGTCGACAAGGACAATAAGAGGAGGCACCACTCGATGGCGACGGAGCACGGCTTCCCTCCAGACGATCGTTTTCCTCTCGTTCTCTCCGAAGATGCCGAAGAACCCGAACTCTACGAAGACAATCGTTTTCCTCTCGTTCTCTTCGAACATGCCGAAGAACCCGAAGGGCCGGGTTATGACGAAGAAGTTATCTGGTCGCTAATCCTCAAGACAAGTATTGCGGTTGGAACGGCGGCAGTGATCGGGTTTCTATTGGTGGGAAATCCGGCCGCGCCCTTTGCGAACGTCACGGCTTCGCTGCTCGACCTATCGCCGTTTCCGCCTGGCGCCGGTCGGTCGACGCCAACAATACAATCAACCGCCGGCGCTCAAGCTTTGCTGCCGACTGCAACGGACGCGCCGACGCGCGACGAAGTTGCTGCCGCTCTTAAAGCTCGCGACCAGAGTCAGACCGAAATCCGCCTGCCACCGGCTGAGGCTTCGTTGAAGCAATTCCAAGCTTGGGCGGCCGAGGAAGATGCGCGGGCACAGGTCGTGCAGCCGGTACAAGATGCGCCGGTACAAGTCGGGTCCGTGCAACCCGTACAGGATGCCCAAGCACCGGCTGTGCAAGATGCCCAGGCACGGGATGCCCAGGCACAGGTTACGCAAGATGACCCGGAAGAGGTCCGACCCGTGCGAAGGCACCGACACCTCCAGCACGTGCGAAATGCGCGAGCAGAGATGCGGCAAAGTCCCGGAGCAGAGATTCGGCAACGCCCCCGAGCGAGGGTCCGGCGGCAGCAAAATGCACGGGAACAGGCCCGGTCCGCAACAGATGCCCGAGCCCCAGACCGGCCCGTGCAAAATGCCCAGCCGCCGTCGTTGGCGCAAAGCCTCGGTTTGCAGCACGATTAGACGTAAGCGGGAACACAGACCGTCATCCCCGCGAAAGCGGGGATCCAGTACGCCGCGGCTTCTCGATCTTGCCACCAACGTCTCTGGAATACTGGGTCGCCCGGTCAAGCCGGGCGATGACAGTTGGCGTGAGGTGCCGTGCCCCGGATGCTGCGCAGCGCGAAGCGGTGCGCTGCTGAGCCGGGGTCCATCGGTCTAGCCATGCAAGCGAGTGGGTCCCGGCTCCGCGGTGCATCGTGAACAACGCTGCGCGGCGTCCGGGACACGAAGATTGGCGCTAAGTCGCCCCCGCCTTCTGCGCGTATTCCCAGGAGGCCTTCGACAGCGGCACGGTGCGCTTGGCCGACTCCATGGCTCTCGCGTTGGCCGCGGTGCCGTCGCGAATCCGCCCGGCGATGCCTTGCGTGATGCCGGCAAGGCGGAACAAATTGTAGGAAAAATACCAGTTGAGGTCGGGCACCGCGGTGCCGGTGACGTTGCAATAGATTTGCGCGGCCTCATCCATGCTCGGAATGTTGAGCGCCCCGAGGTCGGCGCCGGCCAGGCCCGGCATGGTCCATTGCATCAACAGATACGTGAAGTCGGCCATGGGATCGCCGAGCGTCGACAATTCCCAGTCGAGCACCGCCTGCACCCGCGGCTCGGTCGCATGGAAGATCATATTGTCGAGCCGATAATCGCCGTGAACGATGGAGACACGTTTCTGTTCCGGCACGGTCTTCGGCAGCCACTCGATCAGCTTCTCGACCTCGGGAATGTGCTGCGTCTCCGACGCCCGGTATTGCTTGGTCCAGCGATCGACCTGGCGCGCGAAATAATTGCCTGATTTGCCGAAGTCGCCGAGACCGATCGCCTCCGGATCGAACGTGTGCAGCTTTGCCAGCGTCTCGATCTTGCTGATGTAGATTTTCCGCCGCGTCTCCGGAGTCTGGCTCGGCAGCATCGGGTCCCAGAACACCCGGCCCTCCTCCATCGACATGATGTAGAAGGCGGCGCCGATCACGCTGTCGTCGGTGCACAGCGCGTAAGCCTTGGCGACCGGAAAATTCTGCTTGCCAAGCGCGGCAATGACGCGGAACTCGCGGTCGACCGCATGCGCCGACGGCAGCAATTTGCCGAACGGTTTTCGGCGCATCACATAGGAACGGCCGGCCGTATCGAGCCGGTACGTCGGGTTGGACTGGCCGCCCCTGAATTGCAGGACGACCAGCGGCCCGGAAAAACCTTCGACGTGGTCGCGCATCCACTTGTCGAGGCGCAGCTCATCGAACCGGTGCCGCTCCTCGACCGGTTTGGTGCCCGAAAACTCCTCGTCTCTCCTGACGCCGTCGGCCACGATGACGCTCCCTCATATTCCTGGGAGCGCCTGCGTGGGTGCTCCCTCTTTTAGTGGGTGGGAGCGTTTGCATACTTCCGAAGTTCAAGTCTGGCAATGGCGCGGTTATGGACCTCGTCGGGCCCGTCGGCGAGGCGCATGGTTCGCATCGAGGCGTAGTCCCGTGCGAGCCCGGCTTCGTCGGAAACGCCGGCGCCGCCGAATGCCTGGATCGCGTTGTCGATGATCTTCAGCGCCATGTTGGGCGCCGCCACCTTGATCATGGCGATCTCGAGTTGGGCTGTCTTGTTGCCGACCTTGTCCATCATGTCGGCCGCCTTGAGGCAGAGCAGCCGGTTCATCTCGATGTCGGTGCGGGCTTCGGCGATGCGCTGCTCCCAGATCGAAAATTCGATGATCTTCTTGCCGAACGCGGTGCGCGACGACAGCCGCTTCACCATCTTGGCAAGCGCCTCTTCGGCCTTGCCGATGGTGCGCATGCAGTGATGGATGCGGCCGGGGCCGAGACGGCCTTGCGCGATCTCAAAGCCCCTGCCTTCGCCGAGCAGAATATTGCTGGCGGGCACGCGGACGTTCTCCAAAAGCACCTGGGCGTGACCGTGCGGCGCGTCGTCGTAGCCGAACACGGGGAGCATTTTCTCGACCTTGATGCCGGGCGTGTCGAGCGGCACCAGGATCTGCGACTGCTGCTGGTGGCGCGGCGCGTTCGGATCGGTCTTGCCCATCAGGATCGCGAGCTTGCAGCGGGGATCGCCGACGCCCGACGACCACCATTTGCGGCCGTTGATCACGTAATGATCGCCGTCGCGCTTGATGCTGGTTTCGATGTTGGTGGCGTCGGAGGACGCGACCGCAGGCTCCGTCATCAGGAAGGCGGAGCGAATTTCGCCGTCCATCAAGGGCCGCAGCCATTTGCGCTTGTGCTCCTTGGTGCCGTAGCGCATCAGCACTTCCATGTTGCCGGTATCGGGTGCGGAACAGTTGAACACTTCCGAAGCCCAGCCGATGTGGCCCATCTCTTCGGCGAGCGGCGCGTATTCGAGGTTGGATAGTCCCGCGCCGCGGAACTCATCGTCCTCATGCGACGACGGCGGCAAGAACATGTTCCAGAGGCCCTCGGCCCTGGCCTTCTTCTTCAGTTCATCCAGGATCGGGATGACTTTCCAGCGCGGCCCTTCCGCGTCCTGATGCTGGTAGATCGGCACCGCGGGGCGGACGTGCTTGGTCATGAACGACTGCACCCGGCCCAGCCATTCCTTCTGGCGATCTGACATCGTGAAATCCATGGGACGCTCCTCACCTTTGCTTTTCGAAATCCTTAGCGCTTTTCGAAATCTTATGGGCCGCACTGTCTTCCCGCGACCCGCCGACCGCAAGACCATTTATCGCGCCGTCGCAAGACGCGGCGCATGGCTCTGGCTGCGCGGACACGCTGGCGCGACTTGCATTCCCGACCCTTAAACGATAGTTTCATACAACTGTTTGAATTGCAACCTACCTTGCCGTGGGACTGCCATGCCGAGCGACCGGACCCGAGCCGCCATCCTCGCCGCCGCCGAGCGGCTCTATGCCGACCGCGGCTTCGGCGACGTGACGCTGCGCGACATTGTCGCCGCCGCCGAGGTCAATCTTGCGGCGGTGAATTATCATTTCGGTTCCAAGGACGAGTTGATCGCCGAATTGTTCGTCACCCGCAGCCTTGCCACCAACCGCGAGCGGCTCAAGGAATTGAAGGCGGCGGAAGAAGCCGGCGGCGGACGCGCCAGCATCGACGATATCCTGCGCGCGCTGGTCGGACCGACCTTGCGCGGCTGCCTCGGTGCCGAGCGCGAGCGTTCGACCGCGGCGCGTTTCATGATCCGCGCCTCGATCGAATCGGTGCCGCCGATCCGCCGCATCAAGAACCGCGAGGTCGATCATTTGCGCAAATTCGCCGCCGCCATGCGGCGATCGCTGCCCGACCGCAGCGAGGTCGAACTCTATTGGGGGCTGCATTTCGCGCTCGCGATGGCCCACCACACCGTCCGCGAAAGCGAGCGGCTCGCCAAACTCTCGGAAGGACTGTGCGACCTCGACGACGTCGATCGCATTATCGAGCGGGTGGTCGCGGTATCCGTGATGGCGCTGACGGGGAGCGAGAAGGAAGGCAGGAGTTCAGAGCCAACCGCCGCGGTGCGGGCAGCGGCGAGCGCCAACAGGGTTTGAGCATCGCATTCGCTTCAAGAGTATGGCTTGCCGCCCTCAAAACGCTTCCTCACCTGCGCAAGCGTCAGATCCAGCTTCAGCTGGTAATGCGGCATGTCCACGATGCTGGTCCAATCGCCACCCCATTCCAGATCATCTGTCTTGGCGGTCGACGCCAGCCGCTTATAGATCGCAGCCTCAGCCTTGGTGTCGCCCGTCAGATACTTTCCATTCTGAAAAATGCCTACATCCCACGCGATTCCGAAATTATGATTGCTTTGGCCACCCCGCGCTTTCGTCACCTTGGGAGGCGGATTGCCAAACCGGCCTTTCTTGTAAAGTTGGTCCTGCTCCGCGTAGGTGCGCGAGCCGGAAAGGATTCTGACGTCGAAGCCCGCGAAATTGTTCTTTGCACGGGTCAGAAACGATCGCGCCGCGCGCTGGGTTTGCGGCAAGACGGTTCGGATATTGCTTTCCGTGCGCTGATCGAACGTTCCGAGGTCGGATGCGATCCGATCGAATTCGGCTGAAAATGCCTGATCCGCGGCGTCAACTGCCGCCGACCACTTTCCATCCAGCCTCCCGCTGTAAAGTCCGGCGACGGAAAGAATCCGCTGATAAAATAAAATATCGTCGCTAAATAGTCTGGCACTCATATCCTTTGCTCCGCTTCGAGACGAGACCCCACCGCAATATCTTTAGATCGCCATGCCGGCTCCGACCGTCAAATTGAACGCATGCGGCGGAGCGCAAGCACCATAAACCCTGGGTTGTGATCTTCACCGCCTCTAAGTGCGTCACAGTCACATCCACGCATGCGGCACACCGCCGTTCTGGCCGCGGTCGCGCACTTGCTTGTCGATCTCCACGGAGTAATCTGGCGAGTATGCGAGGTCCGCCTGGCTGACAGGAGCGCGGTACATGGGACAACGTTTCGAGGAAGTGATCATATCGCGCGAACGTCTGCGCGAACTGAACAAGCATCCCAGTCATTTCGTGCGCAATAAGGAAATCGATCACCTCGATGATATCTGCCGGCGCTTCATCGCAGCCTCCCCGTTTGTAGTCATTGCCTCACGCGGGCCGGACGGCCGGCTCGACGTGTCGCCCAAGGGCGATCCGGCGGGATTCGTTGCAGTTCTCGATAAGAAGACGCTCGCAATCCCGGACCGCCTTGGCAACAACAGGTTGGATACGTTTGAAAACCTGCTCACCTGCCCCGACGTCGGATTGATCTTCATCATTCCGGGAAACGGCGACACGTTGCGGGTCAGCGGCAAGGGACAAATCGTCCGGGACAGCGCGCTTCAAGATAGATTGGCAGTCAATGGCAAGCCGCCAAACTTCGTTCTGGTCATCACCGTCGAGGAGGCCTTTTTTCACTGTCCAAAGTGCATCATCAGATCCCGGCTTTGGAAGCCGGATCAATGGCCAGACCTATCCGACGTGCCGACGCTCGCTGAGGCCATGATCGCCCACGGATCATTGTCGGAGTCGATGACGGAAGTTGAGGCCATCATCGAGCACAGCAATACAGAGCGCTTGTACTGACGCTTTGCCTTCGAAGCCGGTATCAGCGCTCGCCTAGATGATGCCCTGCTTCTTCAGTGCGTCCATCTTGCCCTTGTCATAGCCGATCGTCGCCAGCACCTCGCGGGTGTGCTCGCCGAGCAGCGGCGGGGCGCGATAATCCTTCACCGGCGTGCCGGAGAAGGTGATGGGATTGCGGATCAGCGAGAGCGAGTGTTCGAAGGGATGATCGACCTTGATCTCCATGCCGCGCAAACGGACGTGCGGATCGGCAAACACCTGCGCGAAATCGTTGATGGGACCGGACGGCACGCCGGCCTTCTCCAGCTCGTCGAGCCAATAAGCAACCGGCTTCTTCAGGAACAGGCCCGCAAAAATCGCCATGATCTCCTTGCCGTGCACGACGCGGTCGTTGTTCTTGACGAATTTCGGCTCGTTCGCGAGACCGGGCTCGCCCAGCACCTCGCAGGTGCGCGCGAATTGCCCATCGTTGCCGACCACCAGCATCAATTCGCCGTCGGTGCAGCGGAACACGCCGGCCGGCATGCCGCCATTGCCCCAGGTGCCGCGCCGCGGCGGCGTCTTGCCGTTGACGAGATAGATCTGGGCCCAATGAGACAGCGAGGCGATCACGGTGTCGAACAGGCAGACGTCGATATGCTGCCCCTCTCCGTTATTGGCGTCGCGATGGTAGAGCGCCGAAAGAATCCCGATCGAGGTATTCATGCCGGTCATGTAGTCGACGATGGAGGGACCGACTTTCATCGGGCCCGCGCCCGGCTCGCCGTCGATATGGCCGGTGACGCTCATCAGGCCACCCATCGCCTGCAAGATCGCGTCATAGCCGGCGCGCGGCGCATAGGGTCCGCTCTGGCCAAAGCCGGTCACCGAACAATAGATGATACCGGGGTTGACTGATCGGATCGATTCATAATCGAGGCCGTAGCGCTTGAGATCGCCGACCTTGTAGTTCTCCATGAAGATGTCGCAGGATTTGGCGAGCTCGCGGACGATCTCCTGGCCTTCGGGCTTGGCAATATTGACGGTGACGGATTTCTTGTTGCGGTTGGCGCAGAGATAGAACGAGTTGTTGTTGTTCTCCTTGCCCTTGGGATCGACCAGGTAAGGCGGCCCGAAGGCGCGGGCGTCGTCGCCGGTGCCGGGACGTTCGATCTTGATCACCTCGGCGCCGAGATCGGCCAGCATCTGCGCCGACAGAGGACCCGCCAGCACGCGCGTCAGATCAAGGATTTTGATGCCCGAGAGCGGCAAGGCCGACATGATTTCCTCCAAAGACTTTTGATGACGCGGGCGATTGTCGATATCGCCAGTCCGCTCGTAATATCAGTGCA
>JBATYU010000603.1:0-3652 GCA_049674245.1 Bradyrhizobium sp.
TCCGATGATTGCGGTTTCACCGTTCTCGCGTGGTGGTCACATCACCCACGTCTACGGCGAACATTCGTCCTTTGTGAAGTTCGTCGAGCGTAACTGGCATCTCGGCAAGCTCACCCAGCGCAGCCGCGATAACCTGCCCAATCCGCGCGCCGACGACGATAATCCCTACGTTCCCGTCAACATGCCGGCGATCGGTGACCTGTTCGACATGTTCGATTTCGACAGGGATCACGATCGCGGCGATGATCACGATCGCGGCGGCGACCGGGATTTCCGATAGTCGATCCAGCCGGAACTGGACTGGATCAAACGAAGTGGGGGCCGGCAGCCAAGCCGGCCCCTGTTTTTTTGAAGGCCCGCGCTTCAAGATTCTACCGATCGCCTACCGCCGCCGGCAGCGACGCGCTGATCGTGCACGCCCAACAAGGCCTGGCTGAACGGATTGTCGCCGAAGGAAGATCGCGACATCCCGCCGCTCGATTACGACAGGGTCTCTCGGCCGAAACGGGCGCTACCGATGTGCCGGTCGTCATCAATGGCGGCATCGCCAGCATCGCTCTGAAGCGAGGCACCATCTCGCGCATGTCGACGGCGTCACGCTGGGACGCGCGGCCTATCAGGAGCCATGGCGGCTATTATCGGTCGACCCCGAGATCTTCGGCGAGCCGTCGCCGTTTGCAGCGATCGAGGACGCATTCGCCGTAATGATGCCTTACATCGAACGCGAGCTTTGCGAACGACGCGCGATCAGGAGAGCGACGCAAATCGGCGACGCAAATCGGAAGGTCGCCATCCGCCTGGCCTGGCCGGGCAGCAGGTGACCGGGACACCTCCAAAAGGATGCCGCGGTGCTTCAGGCTGGCGACGATAATGGGGGACGTCAACGAGGCCATCCCCCCAAACGAAAACCCCATCGCGCCGTGCGCGATGGGGTGAACTTTTAGCGAGAGCAGCCGCCCTCAATCGTTGTCGGCACTGTGGTCGTGATCATTGTCGGGCGGCAGGGTGCGGCCCACGAGCTGGTCCCAGAACGCGCACTGGTGCGTCGTCGCAAAGTTCGCTTCCGTGGTCGGCGTCGGTGGGACGAACGACTGCATCACCTGGCGGTCGCGATGGAAGCGCGGCCAGTGCGGCGAGCCACTGCCGTTGGGATTGCCGCTCTCGGCGAACTCGGTCCAGTAGCCGACCATCTTGTCCGACAGCTGCTGCTGGTTGGCGTTGAGCGGCGTCTGCGGGAGTTTGAGACCAACTGTCGACGGGTTGGCGATCGGGAAGAGGTACTGGATCTCCGAAGCGTGCGCCGCGCCGTACGGGAAGCTCACGGCAGGCAGGAAGTTCTGCGGCGCATTCTCGTCGTTGAACTCATACGCGAAGGTTGGGACGAACGGCGACACCAGCTCGTCCGCGAAGCGGGCCGTGCAGGCGAAGATCGCGTCCGTTCCCAAGGCGCCAACCGCCTGATCGTAACTTGGGAAGCTGCCGCCTGGATACTGCGTCTGGACGAGCGCCACCGCCGGGCTCGTGACCGGGACGCCGATCGTGGCGGCGATCGCCGCCGGATAGGTGGCGGCGGTCACCGGGCCGCCGGCGAGGTCGAAGTCGAGCGCCACGAACAGGTTCCACTCGTCGTGATTGGAGCCGTTCATCAGCGGCACGCGATTGAACTGTCCGCTCGCGAGCGCGGGACCGATCGACTGCGTCAGCACCTTGCCATCGACGTTCGGCGACGACAGGCCGAAGGCGGTGCCGAGAATCTTCGACACCGTCAGCGCGCGCAGGCATGTAAGCACGTCCGCCGGATTAGGCTGATTGCACCCGGCTGCGTTCGCGAAGGCCGTTCCGGCCGCCTGGGCCTGTGCCAGCGTCGGCTGCGTCTGCGCATAGGCGCCGCTCTCGACAATCGCGTGATGGAACAATCCGGCGGCCGTCGGTGACACCAAGTTGGTGAACGTGTTTAGTCCGCCCGCCGATTCGCCAAACAGCGTCACCTTCTCCGGGTTGCCACCGAACGCGCGGATGTTCCGCCGCACCCACTTCAAGGCGGCCTGCTGGTCCTCAGTCGCGTAGTTGCCCGATATGTGATCGGGAGACTCACCGGTCAGCGCCGGATGGGCGAGGAAACCGAGCGCCCCGAGCCGGTAGTTGATGGTCACGACGACCACGCCGCGCCCCACCAGCTTGGTCGCGTCGTAATCGTCGCTCTCGCCAACCACGTTCGCGCCGCCGTGGATCCACACCATCACCGGGCGCCCGTCGTCGTCGCGGTCCATATCGTGATCGCCGCCTTTGTTGGGGGTATACACGTTCAGGAACAGGCAATCCTCGGTCAGTGACGCGTTGCCGAAGGGCGTGAAGGTCTGCGGACAATGGTTGCCGAAATGTGTCGCGTCCTGCGTGACGACCGAGGGCGTCAGCGGCTGCGGCGGCTTCCAGCGCAAATTGAGGGTCACCGGTTGAGCGTAGCGGACGCCAAGGAATTGGCGCACGGCGCCGGTGGTGTCGAGCTTGCCCTGGAACGTGCCGTCCGGCGCCCTCACCAGCGTGGAGGCGGCGAGCGACCGGTCGACCGGCGCTGCCAATGCGAAGGCGACGCCGAGCAGTAGCGTTGGAAAAAGCGTGCACCGCAGCAACGGTCGCGGCTGCGCCGATTGTTGCGGTCGTTGAATGGAAGCGGCTTTCGCTCCGAACATGACGTTTCCTCCTGGTGAAAGATTGTTGTGCGACTTGGTTTTGTGCGATGCGACTTTAACGCCCACGCGAACGGTATGCTAGTAGGATTTTGCGTGGAATGACCCGCGAAGCCGCGTGAGGATCGCCACGGCGTATGTGCTCCGCCTGGCTGGGGTGTCGAACAGAGGCAGCAAGTCGTCGCGCGATGCCGTCGAAACGAAGTGCAGGCGAGGCGGCCGAACATCTTGAGACAACGGAAATAATGCAGTCAAATAAAAGACATAGGTTCTCTCTGGCACCCGTGATGGAGTGGACGGACCGAGGCGAGAAGCAAAGAGCCTAGTCGGCGTTCAACGCGAGTTCGACAAGCCATGCAGTATCAAACGCTGTGCCGACCCACTTTCGCAGCGTAAGTCCTGGCCCATCGCGGGGCGTTTACGTTCGCCTGAGTTTCCCATTGCGCGCGGTGGCTCGGCACAGGACGCAACGGCACCTCGAGAGCGATCAGGCGGACCGGAGTTCATTGCAAACGTCTTCAAACAAGTCGAAGTACCTCGCTTCCAACTCCTCAACCGGCAACGAGAAGGCCGCCGTCGCGAGAGGAAGTTGGAGCTTGGCGGCGGCCGCAAGCGCGTCGCGGTGGAATGTTGCGTAGAGGTCGCTTGCGGTTGCGAGATCGCCAGCGTTTCTCATTCCGTAGTCGGCGACCCATAGGCAGTAGATCAATAGATCGCGAGCGCCCAGCGAGTCGATGCCGTGCGCGACCTTGGCTTGGATGATGGCGTCGCCAGCGTCGAGCAGCCAGCTCTCGTTGTCTTCATTAATCATCCGATATTTGCCCATCGGCTGGATTACCTAGATTGGCCCAAGCGCGATCGTTTTGCACTCTTGCCGCGTGGCGGCGCGCTTTGGCTTGGAATCGGCGGTCGCGATCGGCGCGCGACTTCGAGGGCAGGGCAAAATCACCAGGTGTGGTCGTCGG
>JBATYU010000604.1:0-4207 GCA_049674245.1 Bradyrhizobium sp.
TTCGGCGAAGAGCACGTGCTGCTTCAGCTTGCGGCGCAAATCGAGAGGACTGAGCCGTGGAGCAAGAAGCGACCGCCGGTTTACGGCTGACGAAGGATGAAGCTGACGTCATGGCTGAATTGAGTGAAGGTCCGCTAAGGGTCAATCGCGTCGTTTTGACGTGGTGCCGACCACTTCCGGTCTTCCCCGCACAACGGACATCGTCAGCGCCCGCCGTCATGTCTCAAACGTGCCAGTTGCTGACTCGCGCGGTGCAACATGGCTTTCAATTCATGCCTTCCGCCGGTCGTGCAACTAATGTAGCCTGATCAGGAGCTGCCGAGCGGGACGTGCCGAAGTCCCTTTTATCTTAGCCGCAGCGCACATGCCGTCGGCAGGCGCGCATCGAAATTAAACGGACGTCGGCGTGTGCGAGCTCCCGTGCGGCTCTGCAGGGGGACTCATGAAGAGGAATCCTCTGCCATTACGGTAGCGATTCCTTGGCAAAGATGATTTTTCCAGGCCGTTGATGACGGGAGGCTCGATCATGAGAGCAGTGTCGCTGATTAAGCGGATGCGGAACCATTTGCCGTGTCGTATGCGCGGCATTCTATATGCCTTGGCACTGCTCGCCGTGTCGCCATCCTGCGCATCTGCGGACGATCAACCGAAGCGCGGCGGCATTCTGAATATGGGTATCGCCGCGAAAATACTGGGTTTCGATCCTTTCACCACCAAGTCGATGAACTACGAAGGAGCCATGGTTGGCGGACTGATTTTCGGCAACCTCTACAGTCTGGACGCGGCTGGTCATCAAATTCCGTCCCAGGCGCTCGCAGTGGAAACGTCTGACGATGGCTTGGTGTGGCGAATCAAGCTCAGGCCCGGCATGCGCTTCTCCGACGGTTCGCCCTACGACGCCGATGTCATTGCCAAGCACTATGCGCGGGTGATGGACAAATCCCGCAACCAAGCTTTCACTCTCTACCTGACCGCCTACAAGGAGGTCGTCGCCGTTGATCCGCTGACCGTGGAATTCCGGCTGAACCACCCTTGGCCAGCCTTCGGTCCACTGCTCTCGTACAACAACTTCGTTGCTTGGGCGATGCCGCCGCAGCACGAAGCTACTGCCGGCGCTGACTTGAATCGCAAGCCGATTGGTGCCGGGCCCTACATGTTGGAAGACTGGAATCAGGACGGCAACGTGGTGCTGGTGCGCAATCCCAATTATTGGGACTCGGCAGCCCAGCACTTCGACAAGATCGTCATCAAGTTCATCCCCGACGAGAATAGCCGCTACGCCGCGGTGAAGGCCGGCGATGTCGATATCACCGGCGCTACCTTCGAGCAGGCGCAGGACGCGCGCGGGAATCCGAGCCTGCAACTCATGACCGACAAGGGGACTGGGTCCGGCACCCTTCAGTTCAATACGATGATGCCGCCGGTCGACGATGGACGCGTTAGGCAGGCGCTAGCCTATGCGGTCGACCGAGCAGTGGTGAACAAGGTGATTTTTGCCGGCGAGGGCGATATGGCAAAGAGCTTCTGGGGCCCGGAGTCCGCCTGGGATTGCGGCGACGCCGGCTATCCGGAATATGACCCCGCCAAGTCCCGTGCGCTGCTTGCAGAGTACGGTAAGCCCGTGACGATAAAGTTGCAGACCACACCGGCACCGATCGCCGTCCTATTGGCGCAGCTCTACCAAAGCTTCTGGAAGAAGGTCGGCGTCGAAACTGAGATTCAGCAGGTGCAGAACGGTCCAGCCTATTTCGGGCCAGTGGTGAGTGGCAAATTCATGGCATCACTTTGGAATCTGCCCGATTTACCGGACCCCGACCGGCAAGTCTATTCGACGTTTCATTCCGGCAGCGAGGCCAACTTCACCCGCACGAACGACCCTGCGCTCGACGATGCCCTCGAGCGCGGCCGCGTGACCCTCGACCCGGCCCTGCGCAAGGAGGCCTATTGCGACTTTGCACGCGAGTTCAATAAGTATATTCCGGCGCTGTTAACGGCGCACAACACCTATTACGCCATCGCCAACCGCAAACTCCGCGGCTTCCACCACCTAACCTTCGGGCGGATTTGGCCAGCCGAGGGTTGGTGGGAGAAGTAAGCTGTGCGGATTGTTCGCCGCAAGCTGCTGCAGCTGATTCCAATTCTGCTCATCGTCACCTTTGTGACCTTCGCTCTGCTTAATCTGCTCCCGGGCGACGTGACCCTCGAACTGCTCGGCAGCGACGCGACGCCCTCGGCAATCGCGCGGGTGCGAGCGGAACTCCGCCTCGGCGATCCGCTCGTGGTGCGTTACCTGCGCTGGCTTGGCCAGGCGCTCCAGGGTGATCTCGGACGCTCCTTCATCACCGGCGAACCCGTCATGGCGGCACTCGCGAGGAGTCTCCCGGTGTCGATCGAGCTGATGGCGCTTTCGCTTCTGCTTTCGCTTTCGCTTGCGGTTCCTGCGGGCCTGCTTGCCGCGTATCGGGCCGGACAATCTATCGACAAGCTGCTTTCCGCGCTGGCCGCACTGTTGCTCTCGGCGCCGAGCTTCATGCTTGGGCTGGTCTTGATGTTCTTCCTGGCGCTGACCCTAAAATGGCTCCCCGCCGTTGGCTACGTGCCACTCTCGGAGGGAATTCTCGGCAATCTCCGGTCCTTCGCCATTCCGGTACTGACCTTGGCCCTGGTTGAATGGCCGGTTTTCATGCGGATCTTGCGCAGCGACGCGATTGTCACTTTGCAGCAGGACTACGTTCTTTTGGCCAAGGCAAAGGGCTTGCGCAACGTTCATATCCTTTTCCGACACGTCTTGAAGCCGTCGTCCTTCACCCTGATCACCGTCGCCGGCTTGACTATTGCCACCCTGATCGGCGGTGCACTTGTGGTCGAGACTATTTTTGCGCTTCCTGGCGTCGGCCGCTTGCTGATCGGCTCGATAAACAGTCGAGACTTTATGATGGTGCAAGGCGCGGTGGCCTTGATCGCCGTAGGCTTCGTCCTGGTGAATTTTGCCATCGACACGCTTTACTCCGTGCTCGATCCCCGGGTGGCGCGATGAGCGTCTCGAATGCCGGCGCGCCTAGCGAAACACTGCCTAGCAGTGTGGTACACGCGGGGTCTCGAACTGTCATCCACCGGCAAGGCCCGAGCTTCGGTCTCACATTCTGGCTCTGTGCCGTCTGGCTTGTCGTGCTGGCGACCACTGCCATAGGCGCGGGATGGTTGCCTCTCCCGGACCCACTGGAGACCGACTTCCTACATCGGCGGGTTGCGCCGAACGGCGATTTCTGGCTCGGCACCGATCAGCTCGGTCGCGACACGCTGTCGCGAATCATCTTCGGTGCGCGCGTATCCCTATCGATTGCACTTGCCGCTTCCCTGCTCTCGGCCTTTTTCGGCGTCATCTTCGGCTTGCCCGCCGGGTATTTCCGCGGCCGGCTCGAGGCCGGGGTCGTCGGTGCAACGGATATCGTGTTGGCGTTCCCTGGCATCATCCTGGCGCTCCTGGTTGCCGCCTACGCCGGTGCAAGCTTGACGAATCTTGTCCTCGTCCTCGGCTTTCTCGGAATCCCTGGCTATACGCGGATCGCTCGGGCAACGACGCTCAATTTCGCGCAGCGCGACTTTGTCACGGCCGCTCGCGCGATCGGGGCCTCGCATTTGCGCATCATGATGCGCGAGCTGCTGCCCAACCTTGTACCGCCGATTTCGGCGATCGTGGTGCTCGGCATGTCGCGGATTATCGTTCTCGAAGGCACTCTCTCGTTTCTCGGCTTGAGCCTTCCGCCGCCCGCGCCTACCTGGGGGAACATGATCGCGGCTGGTGTCAGCGAGCTCGCCTTCCACCCGGCCATCAGCTTTGTCCCTGCTGGCGTCATGTTCATCACTATCCTCGCGCTGAATGTCATTGGTGATGCGCTTCGCCGTGCCTCCGATCCGCGCGACACGGCGTTGTGAGCTATGGATTGGGGGGAGCGTTCCCGCGCTGATCGACCCGCCACGTTTTGAAGATGTCTAGCGGAGGCGGGGCCAACTAATCGTGTTGGTCCACACACCTCTCGAGGCGGCAAAGGGCCCACCCGTATGTCCGAGAAGGGTCCAGGCTGTGTGAAAACTCAGACTTCGAACTTTCGTGCAGAAATACTTTCTCAACTACGATGAATTGGAAACGAACAATTCTGCCAGTCGCTACCGGAAGAAGAAAACGGAGAAAACAATTCTGCTCATT
>JBATYU010000605.1:0-2476 GCA_049674245.1 Bradyrhizobium sp.
AAGCTGTGCGACGGTGAAGCGGCCGATGAATGAGGGTTGCGGCGTCGAACTCGATAAGTTGTCGGGCAATCTGCGAAGGCTGGCGGATATCTGAGTGCGCTTTGCTGTGGCCGGTCGATCGGCGACGAGCGCGAGGAATAGATTTGCAGGAGTGTGACGCGGTCACGAGGTGTCGATCCTGATGCGGTTCGTTGGAGCTGTCGGCCGATGCCGTGGCGTGCAACCGGGCTCGAAGACCTCGATGATGATCAAGCGACCGCCGCAGCATGGACAAGCCGGCTTGCTGGGATCGACGGCGGCAGCGCTAGGCTGGTCTTCAGGTTTTGCAACGGCGAGCAGCTCACGCACGCGTGCGATGTTGTCGGCACAAACACTTTTGACGAACAGGCCGTAGTGGCGGATGCGGTGGAAGCCCTTTGGTAGCACGTGAATGAGGAAGCGGCGGATGAACTCGAAGGTGGCGAGCGTCATCTGCTGGTATCGATCGCGGCCCTGGATGCGATAGTCCTTCCACTTGAAGGTGACGCCTCGCTGGTCGCAGGCGATCAGGCGGCTGTTGGCGATGGCAACGCGGTGGGTGTAACGTGACAGATAGGCCAGCACGGCCTCAGGTCCGCCGAATGGCCGCTTGCTGTAGACGACCCATTCGGTCCTGCGCAGCGGGGCGAGATAAGCCGCGAAGGATTGCGCATCGCCCAGACGAGCTTGGTCACCGAAGAAGCTGAGGCGGCCAGCCTGGTGGGCGGCAAGTAGCCTCTCCAGGAACAGGCGCCGGAACAGGCGGGAGAGCACGCGGACGGGGAGGAAGAAGCCTGGCCGGCACGATACCCAGCGCTTGTCGTTCAGTGAGATGCCACCGCCTGGCACGATCATGTGGACGTGGGGGTGATGGGTCATGGCCGAGCCCCAGGTATGCAATACGGAGGTGATGCCGATCCGCCCACCCAGATGCTTGGGATCGGCGGCGATCGTCAGCATGGTCTCGGCCGAGACTTTGAATAGCAGGTCGTAGATCACAGCCTTGTTCTGATAGGCGATGTCGGCGATGGCCGCAGGTAACGTGAACACCACGTGATAATACGGCACCGGCAACAGGTCGGCCTCGCGGTCGGCGAGCCATTCCTTGGCGGCGGCGCCCTGGCACTTCGGGCAGTGGCGGTTGCGGCAGGAGTTGTAGGCGATGGTTGTATAGGCGCAGTCTTCGCAGCGCGCGACATGGCCGCCAAGCGCTGCCGTGCGGCAACGCTCGATCGCCGACATGACCTTGAGCTGATCGAGGCTGACATGGCCGGCATGGACTTGACGCCAAGCCGGACCATGGCTGCGGAAGATATCCGCAACCTCCAAAGCCGGGCGCGACACACGCGCCTTGGCGTCAGCCGGGCGGCCGGATCTCTTTGAACTTGAGCGCGATATGCTCTAGCGGGCTCAAGACCTCGCTGATCGTCTTGGTGGCGACGTGAGTATAGAGCGTGGTCGTCTCAAGCTGAGCGTGACCGAGCAACACTTGGACGATGCGGACATCGACTTTCTGCTCGAGCAGATGGGTGGCGAAGCTGTGCCGCAAGATGTGTAGCGAGACGCGCTTGTTGATCTCCGCCATCTGGGCGGCAGCATGACAGGCGCGATTGAGCTGGCGCGTGGTGATTGGCTGGGCTGGAGCACGGCCAGGGAACAGCCAACCTCGAGGCCGCGCTGTCTTCCACCAGGTCCGCAGCAGGTCGAGCAGGTGCGGCGAGAGCATGACGTAGCGGTCCTTGCGGCCCTTGCCCTGCTCGACGCGGATGACCATGCGCTTGCTGTCGATGTCAGAGACCTTGAGCGAGATCACTTCAGTCGCGCGCAGGCCAGCGCCATAGGCCACGCTCAGGGCTGCCTTGTATTTGAGCCCCGGCGCAGCATCGAGCAGCCGCGCCACTTCCTCCGGACTTAGCACCACTGGTAGCTTGCGCGGCTCGTGAATGGCATACGTATGCTCGACGATCCCGGGGCGCCCAAGCGTGACCTTAAAGAAGAACCGCAGCGTCGAGACGGTCTGATTGATGGTCGGCACGCCGACACCGCTCGCCGCTAGATGCAGCTGGTAGCGGCGCACGTCCTCGAAACTCGCCGTATCCGGCGATCGCCCGAGAAACGCAGCGAAGTTCTTGACCCTTTGCACATAGTCATGTTGGGTCTTGGGCGCGAACTTGCGGATCGTCATGTCCTCGATCATGCGCCGGCGCAACGGGCTCACTGCCTCGTCGGTCATGGGGATGCTCCTGTTTTGAGTGGTGGTTGCGAACCCCCCATCTCAAAGCAGGACGCCCCGTTGCGCTATCGTGTTGGCTCTGCCCTCAGTCGTGACGGCCTACCGCGCGAGCGGTTTCGTTGTGTGCTGGGCATGCTCAGCAGCTTGGAGGTGAAAGTCTTCTGCCCAACCTGATGGAGGTGAAGGGCTAGCAAAGTGCAAGGGCTACCGCCGCGAGGCGGTGTC
>JBATYU010000606.1:0-2695 GCA_049674245.1 Bradyrhizobium sp.
CTAGGAGGCTGCCAATGTTCAAGGTGCGGGTCATCCCCTGTCTCGACGTGAAAGATGGGCGAGTCGTCAAAGGCGTCAAATTCGTCGATCTGCGCGACGCCGGCGATCCTGTTGAAGCGGCGATCGCCTATGACGGCGCCGGCGCCGACGAGCTTTGCTTCCTCGACATCACCGCGACCCACGAAAACCGCGGCATCATGCTGGATGTGGTCCGCCGCACGGCGGAGGCCTGTTTCATGCCGCTGACGGTCGGCGGCGGCGTGCGCACCATCGACGATATCAAGACGCTGCTGCGCTCCGGCGCCGACAAGGTCTCGATCAACTCCGCCGCCGTCAGTCGCCGCGAGTTCGTCAAGGAGGCGGCCGAGAAATTCGGCGAGCAGTGCATCGTAGTCGCGATCGATGCCAAGCGCGTCCAACGCGCCGGATCGGACCGCTGGGAAATCTTCACCCATGGCGGCCGCAATTCCACCGGGATCGAAGCCATCGAATACGCCCAGGAAGTGGTCTCGCTCGGCGCCGGCGAAATTCTGCTGACCTCGATGGATCGCGACGGCACAAGGCAGGGATTTGACTTAGCCCTGACGCAGGCGATTGCCGACAGTGTGCCGGTACCCGTTATCGCGTCCGGCGGCGTCGGCAATCTCGATCATCTGGTGGAGGGCATCCGCCAGGGTCACGCCACCGCGGTGCTGGCCGCGTCGATCTTCCACTTCGGTGAATTTACCATACGTCAAGCCAAGGACCACATGGTGCGGGCCGGCTTGCCGATGCGGCTCGATCCGTGACGACTTCCCGTCACAAAAGTGCTACATCCCGAGATTGGAACGGCGCCTGGAAGGCGCCTTTGTTGAGTTTGAGTAGATGCCGCGTTTCACGATCCATGATCTGGCCGCCACCATCGATGCCCGCGCGGCGTCGGGAGGAGAGGGGTCGTACACCCGAAAACTGCTCGACAAGGGCGCGGAGCACTGCGCCAAGAAGCTTGGCGAGGAAGCGGTGGAAACCGTGATCGCCGCGGTCGAGAACGATCGCGATCATTTGATCGCCGAGAGCGCGGACCTGCTGTTTCATCTGCTGGTGCTGTTGAAGTCGCGCGGCGTGAGGCTTGAGGACGTCGAGGCCGCGCTGGCGCAGCGCACGACGATGTCCGGACTGGAAGAGAAGGCGGCGCGCAAGCGCGATAACTAAGAGGCGGCGTCATGGATATTCGGGCCCCGGAGCAACAATACAATCCCTATCGGATATTCACGCGCGAGCAGTGGGCGCGATTGCGTGACGACACCCCGATGACGCTGGAGCCGGGCGAGTTCGAGCGGCTGCGTTCGCTGCATGACCGCCTCGATATGAGAGAGGTCGAGGACATCTTTCTGCCGCTGTCCAGATTGTTATCGATCTATGTCGATGCGACCCACCGGCTCTATCAGGCACAACGTCAATTCCTCGGCATCCGGGATCGCAAGGTGCCCTATATCATCGGTGTTGCGGGTTCGGTGGCGGTGGGCAAATCGACCGCCGCACGCGTGCTGCAGGCGTTATTGGCCCGCTGGTCGCCGCGGCCCAAGGTCGATCTGGTGACGACCGACGGTTTTCTGTTTCCGAACGCGGTGCTGGAGCGGCAAGGCCTGATGCAGAAGAAGGGCTTTCCCGAAAGCTATGACCTGCCGACGCTGCTGGCGTTTCTCAGCGACATCAAGGCAGGGCGGCGCCCGGTGCGCGCGCCGGTCTATTCGCATTTGACCTACGACATCATCCCAAACGAATGGATCGAGATCGATCGGCCGGACATTCTGATTGTCGAGGGCGTCAACGTGCTGCAGACCGGCCGGCTGCCGCGCGACGGCAAGGCGGTGCCGGTGGTGTCGGATTTCTTCGACTTCTCGGTCTTTATCGATGCCGACGAGCCGGTGCTGCGCGAGTGGTATGTGGAGCGCTTCCTCACCCTGCGCGACACCGCCTTCCATGACCTCCGGTCGTACTTCCATCGCTATGCGCTGTTGTCGGACGAGGAAGCGACCGCGACCGCGACCGCGATCTGGGAACGCACCAACCTCGCCAACCTCGAGGACAACATCCTGCCGACGCGGCCGCGCGCGACCTTGATCCTGAAGAAGGGGGCCGATCACGTGGTGGAAACGGTGGCGCTGCGGCGGCTGTGATGACGGGGGACAAACCGGCCTCAGGCCGCGATGTGCCGCGCGGCGGCAAGGCCTGACAGTGCCTCGGCGAGCTTCTCGCGATTGAGCGGCTTGATCAGAAAGCCGTCCATCCCTGCCTCAAAGCAGGCGTCGCGGTCCTCGACCAGCGTATTTGCGGTCAGCGCCAGCACCGGCGTTCGCCGGCTCGGCTCTTCGCGGGCGCGGATTTGCTTGGTCGCTTCGATGCCGTCGAGTTGCGGCATCTGGATATCCATCAGCACCAGATCGTAGGGAGTTCCCGCGGACTTCGCCGCCAGCCAGGATTCCAGCGCCGCCTCGCCATCGGTGGCGATCACGGCTTGATGCCCGAGCCGGGTCAACAGCGAGCGCATCAACAGCGCGTTGATCTCGTTGTCTTCCGCGACCAGCACCGAAAGACCCGGTGACGGCGCGGTCGCCGGCGCCTCCGCCGGTTCGATCGCCTCGATCAGCGCGTCGCCGGCGAGATTGGGCGCAACCACTTCCGGTGCCGTCGAAAGGCGCGCCGCGAGCGAGGC
>JBATYU010000607.1:0-4039 GCA_049674245.1 Bradyrhizobium sp.
TGCCAGGACTTTCACTGCAGCCACTCGACCGCGATCAGCGCGGATCAATTGCCTGATCACCTGCGACTGTCTGATCTGGAGCCGCGCTTCGTGCTTGAACCCACCTTCCGTTGAGCTGGATGGGCAGCTTGGATTCTAAGCTATGTTGGCATCGCCGCCGCGCTGATCGCCTTTCTCATGAATTACCTCAAGATCGCGCCATCGCTGCCCGGCTACGGCTTACTGAAGCGGCTCGCCACCCTCCACCTGGCGCCGTCGAAGCATAAATTCTACGACACGACGCTGAACCCGAACGTCGGTTACGCCAAGCATGCGATTTCGATCGATGAAAACCGCGCCGACTTCAAACGGGTTGGTTGGCAGCCGACACAGGAGAAAGAGGACAAACGGGACGAGCACCGCAATCTGTATTTCGAGCAGGTGTGGTTTCCGGGCGTGCACGCCGATATCGGCGGCGGATATCTGGAGAATGACGCGCGCCTGTCGGACGTGGCGCTGAACTGGATGGTGGCCGGAGCGTCGATTATTCCAGACGGGCTGAAGCACGACGGAAGCGTACTGCGTCTCTCGCCAGATCCCGCTGGCCCGCAACATGACGAGCAGGCAGGCGGCTTCCTCAAGGCTGGCGTGCGCCACCTCCCCGTAGACCCGAAGACCGGACTATCAGGGACTCCCACGCAAAAGTCGGTCTATCGGCGCTTTGAGGCAGGGCCGGTTCTGCTCTACGACCGCATGGATAATTACCGACCAGACAACATGCGCGTACATGTCGACTTCATACAGTATTTCGGATTGGGCCCACCGCACACGCCGCAATGCATTGCCGATGATATCGAACAAAAATGGAATAATGCAGACTGCGTGGGGCGACTCTAAACTCGCACGGTGTTAAGCTGCTCCTCAACAAACGGCGGCGTTCATCTATCCGACGTCGCTATTGACGTTGTCACTCGCCTTCAGCTCGGCGAGAGGGTGGACAAGCCATAGCCTGTTGCGGGCCTAAGTAATCGTCTTCTCGGCGAGAAGTCGTATCGCAACCGAGCCAGAGCTTCTGCAAAGGTGCCGCGCGACTGATTCCGGCGACCACAGATCATGCTGATGTGGGCGGAGTAGACGAGACCGCTTTGTCGCTAGGACGCCGTCGTCACATTATCGAGAGTCGACCGTTCTGCAGCTCGTAAAAACACCGTTTGAAAAACCGTTTTAATTTTGGTCTCTCAAACGGTGAACGCCGCTAAGTGATTGACTTGCTTGGTGGCGGATGCAGTCCAGCGAAACCAGTCTCCAACGCAGGAACAGGGAATTTTCTGAAAATTTCAGGCCAAAACAGGCTTTCGGCGAGCGGTCACCTGCTGGCCATTGGAAATTCGGCTGCGATTCAAATCAGTTACACCGCCATCCAGGCACTCTCCTGTTATTCCGCAGAACAGGCTGTTGAAGCGCGACAACAGGCGATGCATGCGGGATATCAGGCCTTATTAAACCTCAGAGCAGGTGACAATGATCGTCGAATCGCGCAGTTGGCGGCATCGCCCCTCGCGACGCCATTAGGGCTGCCCTGGTGGCGATCATCGGTGGAAAACCGGCGCAAGCAGACGCCGGTCGGTAATTACTTCGCGTTAGTTTCGTCTCATGAACAAAGCATCTTCTCTCGCAGTCCCGTTGCGGCTGGCGATCACCTACCGCTCGGTAGGCGACCTCATTCCCGATCCGCGGAATGCCCGGACCCATCCGAAGCGCCAGATCGATCAGCTCAAAGCATCGATCGAGGCGTTCGGCTTCACCAATCCTATTCTTGCTGATCCCGAAGGCCATATTATCGCGGGCCATGGCCGGCTTCAGGCCGCCCGGGCGATGGGTTTGACTGAGGTCCCAACCATCATCCTGTCCGGGCTTTCGGAGACCCAGAAGCGAGCGCTCCGGATCGCCGACAACAAGATCGCGCTCAATGCCGGCTGGGATCTGGAAATCCTGCAGCTGGAACTAAGCGAACTGGCGTCGCTCGATGTCGAGATCGATCCTACTCTGACCGGCTTCTCGAGCGGCGAGATCGATGTGATTCTCACGTCGGTCGCCGATCCGGATGGAGGAGGTCATCCCTCCCGTTCCTGCAACACCACGAACGAAGCCGGGCGATGTCTGGATTCTCGGAGATCACCGGGTAGGATGTGGGGACGGTCGCGATGCCGGATTTCTGCAGCGGGTCATCGGCCACGAGGCGCGTGTCGATGCGGCTTTTCTCGATCCGCCCTATAATGTGAAAATCGGGGGGCATGCGGTGTCAGCCGGCCGTCATCGCGAGTTCGCCATTGCCTCAGGCGAAATGAGTGAGGTGGAATTCCGCTCGTTCCTCGCCGATACGCTGGGCACCGCGGGGCGTTGCTCTCGCGACGGCGCCGTCCACTTTGTCTGCATGGTCTGGCGTCACATGGACAGCGTCTCGGCCGTCGGCTCCGCCATCTACGGCGAGCTCCTGAACCTGTGCATCTGGAACAAGTCCAATGCGGGAATGGGATCGCTCTACCGATCCAAGCACGAACTGGTCTTTGTGTACCGGGTCGGAACGGCGCCCCATCTCAATATGGTCGAGCTCGGTAAGCATGGACGCAACCGCACCAATGTCTGGGATTATGCGTCGGTAAACTCCCTGCGGGGCAGCCGGCGAGAGGATCTGTCTTTGCATCCGACGGTCAAGCCGACGGGGCTGATTGCCGATGCAATCCAGGATGTGACGCGGCGTGGCGATCTCGTGCTTGATGTTTTTCTGGGCTCCGGAACGACGCTCATGGCAGCCGAGCGGACCGGGCGGCGCTTCCGTGGGCTCGACATCGATCCGGCCTATGTCGATGTGGCGATCGAACGCTGGTCGGCGAGGACAGGGCTTGAGCCGCGCCTCGAGGAGTCGGCATCGTGAACGACAAGTCCCACTCAGGCGCGACGCCGAACCGCGGCTGGTTCCGCAAGGGCCGCAGCGGCAATCCCGGAGGGCGCCCGACCGCCCCTCCCGGGTCTCACAAGGCTCTGCACTCGACGTCGTGGTGGAAAAGACCCTCACCGTAGCCCATCACGGCGGAACGCGGGAGATAACGATGGAGGAAGCGCTTCAGCAGCGGACCTATCGAGATGCTGTGGCCGGCAAGCGCATGGCCCAGCGGGAAGTTCTAAAATGGATCATGAAGCGCGAAGCTTGGCTGGCGAAGCATGCGCCGAAACCGTCTCGGCGGACGATCACGCGTCACATCTCGCCTGATCCCGACAACGCGGATGCGGCTCTCCTGCTTCTCGGGATCGCAGCGCTCAACCCCGCGCGCGCGGACATTGGCGCCGACCGGGCGCAACTCCTCCTTGAGCCTTGGGCGGTTCAGGCAGCTCTCCGCCGCAGGCGAGGCGGCGATCGCCTGCCCGACAGGGAGCGTGATGAGATACGACGCTGCACGCGCGATCCGGACAGTTTGCGCTGGCCGCGGGGGACCGACGAATGACATCGGGGGATGGTTCGCCAGACGATGCCGAGGATAGTGGCGTTGGATACCGTAGGCCGCCAAGGGCAATGCGCTTTACAAAGGGTCGGAGCGGCAATCCTGCCGGTCGTCCTCGAGAGCGTCATCGCGAAGCGCCCTATGAGGCCGTTCTAGGCCAAGCGGTGAAAATCGGCGAAGGCTGAGCCGAGCGCCGTGTCACGGCGGCAGAGGCCTTCCTGCTCCAGCTCACGAAACGCGCGCTCGAAGGTGACGACGCCGCGGCCCGTGCATCGTTAGCTGTGATCGAGGAAGCCAGCGAGCGTCAAGGCGTAGGACAGCTCCGGGTCAGCGTCATCGTCTTGGTAGCTGTGGCGCCCGGGAGCGTCACATCTGCACTGGAGCCGCTGCGAATGGCCAAGAAACTCGATCCTTACGGCGAAACCGCACGGATCGCCCTCGAACCGTGGCTCGTCGAGGCCGCGTTCGCCCGCCTCGGTCGGACACTCAGTCCCGCTGATCAGCGGATCATCGTCAAGGCCACTCGTACCCCCCACAAGGTCAGGTGGCCGGAGTGGTGG
>JBATYU010000608.1:0-3194 GCA_049674245.1 Bradyrhizobium sp.
AGGACTCCGCGGCCTACTGCGCGCAGCGCTATCGCTCCTACGATCCGGCCTTGCAAACCTATCTCGGCAATGCCGGCTATCGGCATCCCTGCCCGTAACCGCGAAGAATCAAAAGCACGGCCCCGCCCTTGCGTCAGCTCAGTGGGGGGTGACGGGGCCGTGCACGGGCTACCTCTTGGGGGTGCGCAGCCCGATTTCGTAACCGCCAGCGCAGCGAAACTAGTCAGTCGCGAAAATAATTAGTCGATTGGCACGAGCCGTTCGTCCCACCGCGCCGCAAGGCGCTTGATCCGATCGAAATTCAGGATCGCGGGTTCAGCTTCGCGGACGATGGTCGCACGCTTGCGCTCTTTGAGTGGCAAGGTCATCGCGCGCGATACTGCCGAGCGCAGTTTCATCGTGCCGTGATCTGTCAGGGTGACGAATTCTTCCGGGTCCAATTCTTCCGGGTGCTGGGCCATGGGTTCGCGCCTACGCTAAAGGCTGGCTCGCAAGCCAGCACACGCGCCCCGAATGCCCAACTCCTGGGATAGACCAGCTTGGTTAATAGGTGGTTGATGGGTGCGCATCCAGGCGCGGCGGCTCCTTGGAGACGATGGCTTCCTTTGGCACACCGGCTACTTTCGCTTGCTGCGCGCGCACCAGATTGTCCCTGATGCCTTCAATCTCGGGATAGGTCTTGGTGGCGCTGCGAAACTCGGCGATGGCATCGTCGATCCTGCCCTGGTCGAGCCAGATCAAGCCCAGATTGTTGTGCGCCCAATAATAGTCCGGATCGATTCCGATCGCATGCTGATATTCCGCGATGGCGCCGTCCATGTTGGCGTCGGCACCGGCCTTTTGCCTGAGAACATCGCCAGCGTACGTGTGCAGCATTGCAAGCGGCCTCCGCTCGGTCGTGCATTCGATCGCGGCACGATACTCGGCGAGAGCGTCATCGAGCTTGACGTCATGTTGTAACGCGTAAGCCAGATTCCAGTGTGCATATAGATATTTCGGATAGATCTGAATGGCCTTGTAGTATTGGGCGATCGCGCCAGGCGTATCGCCCTGTTGATACAGCACGAGACCAAGATTGTTGTACGACAGCGAGTAGCTGGGATCGACCTCGATGGCGCGGCGATAGGCTGCGATCGCCTTGTCCGGCGTTGCCTTGGTGAGAGCGGCCTTTTTGAGCAGAGCCGCGCCGATGTTGTTGTAGGCTTCCGCCGACTTCGGATCGATGCTGAGAACACGTTGAAATTGCTTGATCGCCTCATCGAACCTGCCCTGCCCCTCCAGCGCGAGACCAAGCTGGATATGCGGCTGCGGGTTGGTCCCGTTCAGGCTGATCGCCTTGCGGTACATTTGCTCGGCGTCGGCGAATTTGCCCTGGTCGAGCCAGGCATTGCCCTTGAGAAGATAGGCCCACTGCACATTGATGTCGGACGCCTTGAGGCTGGCGATGATTTGCTCGGCCTTCAAGAGGCTCTGCTCCCGGTTCTGGCGGTACAGCACGATCGCGGCCAGGGAAGGCTTTACCTTCTCCATCACCGCGGATGCCGCCTGGGCCATCAGCAGGTCGGGGTTGTCGGAATCGAACCCGCTGCTATAGACCTGCCCGCCGCCAATCCGGATTCGCAGCGCGTATTTGTCCCGAAACAGGATTTCGCCCGATATCGTCGGCCCGCTTCGGGAATGCAACAAGCTGCGGATCGAGGAAACGATCGAGTTCAGCGAAAGACCGATCTGCGGGACGACAAAATCCGGCAGTTCGTCGCGAGCGGCGATGTTCAAATCCAGGTTCAGATACGAATTCGCTTCGTCGGAGACGGGATCGGAGCGGCTGAGGCTGGCGTAGCTGTTGAGCGCGTCGCGCAGGCGATGACCAGCCACCTCGGGCGTATAGCCGTTGTCGGCGAGCGCCTTGGGCACCGAGATCGGTTCGATGGTGACGACGTCGCGCATCAGATCCTGAACAACGAGCCCGCAGATCAGAAGCACGATCCCGACCCAGGTCAGGGTAACGAAGTGGCCGATGGTCACCGTCTGCGCGATCCAGCGGATCGCGGTTTTGAAATAAATCTTAAATTTGAGCCAAAAGAAAAGTATTTGTGCCACGGCCGAACTCCGCCGGTTGTCACGCACTCAGCGGGCAACCCTAGCACGATCCGGCAGCCGGCATAAGTGAGCTGCTTCACACTCACGCGGTCCTCACCGCGTCGCCAGCGCGACGCCCGCGAGCGTGAAAACCAGTGCGGCAATTTGACCAAGCCCGAGCGGCTCGTGCAGCGCGACGCTTGAGGCCACAACGCCGATCACCGGCACCGCCATGGTGCCGATCGCGGCGACTGAGGCCGGCAGCCGGGCGAGCGCCGCAAACCAGCAGGCATAGGCGACGCAGAATTGAATAACCGTCATATAGGCCATCAGCGCCCAGCCGAGCGAGGACAGCGCCGCGATGCTCGGATGCTCGAACCACAGGCCTGCCAGCGCCACCGGCACGCAGCCGAGGCCGATCTGCAGCGCCGAGGATGAGATCAGCGGCATCGCCAGCGGCAGACGTTTGGCGGTAATGGTGCCGAGCCCGAAAATGAAGGCGCCGACCAGCACCATGGCGATGCCCGGCAGCTTGTCCATGCTGGCCTCAAAGCCGTCGGCGCCGGTCAGCGCTGCGATGCCGGCGAACGCCATCAACAGGGCGAGGATTCGCGTCACCGACATCCGTTCGCGCAACAGCGGCCAGGCGAGCAGCGCGGTCCAGATCGGCATCGTGTAGGCGAGCACCACGGCCTCGTTGGCGGGAAGCCAGAGCAGCGCCAGCCCCATCAGGATCATCCAGGTCGTGACGTTGAGAAAGGCCGACAGCAACAGCTGCGGCCATTGCCCGGCCGGCACAAGCAGGCTTTCCCCCCGCGTCAGCGCGAGCGCAGCCAGGAGCGCGCCGCCGACCACCCCGTTCAGGCCGCGCGTCGACAGCGGCGGCCATTCGGTCAGGATGTACTTCATGATCGGCCAGTTGAGGCCCCAGCCCACGGAGGTGATCGCGAGGAACATCAGGCCGGCGGGGGCGATTCGCGCCCGCGCGCCGGTCGGCTTCGATTCTGTCATGGAGGGGTGACCGGCAGGGAATCGGCGGGAGCTTGCCGCCTATTGCAGCGCAAGACCAGCGAGGTGCGGACATGCCTGCCCATGGCCTTGCGTGAGTCTCGAAA
>JBATYU010000609.1:0-6021 GCA_049674245.1 Bradyrhizobium sp.
GACGACGACTGCGCGGCCGGTGACTGCGCCCGCGGTTGCGGCGGCTTAGGCTGCGCGATCGGGGCCGTCTGCTGGAACAGGGACGGAGGCGCGGATGACATCTTCTGCCTGATGTCCTCCTCGACGGCCTGCAGGGCCGCAATGTTCTGGGCCATCTGATCTTGCTTGACAGCGAGCTGCTCTACGCTGCGCCGCACGGCATCGAGATTGGACGCTAACGGCGCAAGCTGTTGCGCCGGATCCGGTGAAGTTGCAACCATTGCTGCCGGCTTCGTCGTCGGAATCGACATCAACCAGGCCAGCGTTGGAGCCTGGGCTATGGCCATATTCCTTGCTTCGTCGCCGTAGGACTGCCAGCCAAGCGTGGCGCCGACACCGATGAGAACCGCAATGAAAAACCGGGTAAGCGCGCGCAGCATTCGCCTGCCAACCGACGGCCGTTCGTTCACGAACCGATCGTCCCTGAAGCTGGCGGAGCGAGGAGAATGGATCGGCTTCCCGGGCCGTTTACCAATGCGCTGTTCGGATAAGGCATCCAGATCGGACGCTTCCGCGAGAGGCGGACTTTGGGAGTATTGCATTGGTTACCTCCACCGGCAGTTCTTCCTAAATCATGGCGGAAGAGGCCCTCACGGTTTGACAGAAGCGAGGCAGGAGCGCAGCGGTCCTAGGGCGATTGTGAGATCGTGGCACGCAAGCGTAGCACTAAACCACCCATGCGGTTTGGCTCGACAGCATGCACTCCGAACCGTCCCGCTGGATTACAAACAAGTCACCCGTTCGGCGGCGATGTAGCCGAACAACAGGCCCGCGCCCAACAGCAGCACCAGTCCCGCCGCGCCGAATTCGATTCCGCGCATGACGAGCGTGCCGCCGCCTTCGCCCGCCCCGCTCAGCCATCGCGCGACGTCCTTGGCCGACACCGCGATGACGGCGATGGTCGCAACCGTGATCGCGGTGCCGAGCCCCATCACGAAGGTCGCGGCGATGCCGGCCCAGAACAGCCCCTGCGCCAGCGCGAATACCAGGACCAGGATCGCCCCCGAACAGGGCCGCACCCCCACCGTGAGGATCGCGGCCAGGCCGCGCCGCCAGCCGCCGGGACCTTCGAGCTCGCTGGGCACAGGACCATGGGAGTGGCCGCCATGCGCGTCATCGACATCATCATGGACATGATCGTGACTGTGGTCGTGATGATGTTGTTGCGCGACGGCCATCGCCGGCACCGGCCGCTGGACCTGCAGTGCGCGCATGAACCCGCCGCCCTTGGTCCAGACCAGCCGCGCGCCGAACGCCGCGATCAGGGCGTAGCTTGCGATCTCGATCATCTTCTCGGCATTGCACATGGTGCTGGCGGTGGCATTCAAAAGCCAGGCGCAGATCGCGACAATGACGACCGCGACCAGCGACTGCATCAGCGCGGAGGCAAACGACAGCACGATGCCGCGCCGCGCGGTCTCCTGGCTCGCGACCAGATAAGACGAGATCACCGCCTTGCCATGGCCGGGACCTGCGGCATGAAATATCCCATAGGCAAAGGAGATCGCGAGCAGGGTCCAGACCGCCGATCCGTCCGACTTCGCGGCGCGGATGGTGGCGGAAATCTCGCGATAAAATTCCGATTGCCGTGCCAAAATCCAGCCGACGATGCCGCCGATTTGCGGCCCGGCGGCGGGTGGCCGCGGCCCGCCGAACGGATTTTGGGCCATCAGCAGATGCACCGCGCCGTCGAACGCGAGAGCGACGGCCACCGCGGCGACGCCAAGCGCCAGCATGCGCGCAAGACCCGATTCGAGCCTCACGGGCAGTCCACCGTGATCTTGTTGGCGAACATCGCGCCATAATTGGCATTGGCACCGTCGCCCATGAAGGTCTGCTCGTTGAGCTTTTGCGCGCTGGCAGTGCCGTCGCTCGGCCGCTGCAATTTCATCTGGCAACCCTCGGGAGCGCCGACCAGTTTGACCGGGTCCTTCTCCGCCAGCTTGAAGTCGATGAAGAAGGCCGGGTCGAACACTTCGAGCACAAGCTCTTTCGGTTTGACCGGTGTCTTCAGCGGCAGCGTGAAATGCAGCGTCAGAGCCGTATCCTTGTATTCAAGGTAGTAGTCGACCGGCTCGTTGAATTTCTGCTTCTTGCCGTCAGCTTTGGCGAAGGTGAAGAAGGCGAATTCGTGCAGCGATTCGACATTGGTCTGCGCCAGCGAGCCAAGCTCTTCGCGGCTATAGACGCCCTTCTGCTTGGTCTCGATGCCCTGCAAGGCATAGGTCGAGAACATGTCGTCAAAGGTCCAGGCGTGGCGCACGCCTGATATCGATCCGTCCGGGGTGTAAAGCAGCTCGCTGACCGCGGTGATCCAGACATGGGGATGTGCCTGTGCCACGCCGCTGCCGGCCATGAGCAGCCCGGCAAGCAGCAAGCTTGAGAGGCAGCGGGCGATGCTCACCTCAGGCGGCCTCTGGTGTCTCGACGAGCCCGCGCCGGCGTAACAGCGCCTGGGGCTCCGGCTCGCGGCCGCGGAAAGCGACATAGGCGGCTTCCGGATCGACCGAGCCGCCGGTGGAATAGATGTCGTCATGCAGCCGCCTTGCCACCTCCGGATCGAAGATATCGCCGGCCTCCTCGAAGGCGCCGAACGCGTCGGCGTCCATCACCTCCGACCACATGTAGCTGTAGTATCCCGCCGCATAGTGATCGCCCGAGAAGATGTGGCCGAACTGGGTCGGCCGGTGCCGCAGCACGATCTCCTCGGGCATGCCGATCTTCTCCAGCTCGGCGCGCTCGAACGCCCGCACGTCGCGGCTAGCCGCGGCCGGCTGGGTGTGGAATTCGAGATCGATCAGCGCCGAGGACACGAACTCCACGGTGGCAAAGCCCTGGTTGAATTTTCGCGCGGCCAAAAATCGTTTTAGCAAATCCTCCGGCAGCGGCTCGCCGGACTGGTGGTGCCGGGCGAATTGCTGCAGCACCTGCGGCTGCTCCTGCCAGTGCTCGTAGAGCTGCGACGGCAGCTCGACGAAATCGGTGAACACACTTGTCCCCGACAGCGAGGGATAGGTGACGTTGGAAAGCATGCCGTGCAGGCCGTGGCCGAATTCGTGGAACAGGGTTCTGGCGTCATCGGGCGAAAGCAGCGAGGGCTCGCCGTCGGCGCCCTTGGCGAAATTGCACACATTGATGATCAGGGGCGCGATGGCGCCGTCGAGCTTCTGCTGGTCGCGCAGCGAGGTCATCCAGGCCCCCGAGCGCTTGGAAGGCCGAGCAAAATAGTCGCCATAGAACAGCCCCTTGTGGCGACCTTGAGCGTCCGTCACCTCCCAGACGCGGACATCCGGGTGCCAGACCGGGATATCCTTGCGCTCAGTGAAGGTGACGCCGAACAGGCGCCTCGCGCAGTCGAAGGCCGCCTCGATCATGTGGTCGAGCGCAAGGTAAGGCTTGATCGCCGCATCGTCGAAATTGGCTTTGGCCTGCCTGAGCTTCTCGGCGTAGTAGCGCCAGTCCCAGGGGGCGAGCGCAAAGTTGCCGCCCTCTTCCCCGATCAGCCCCTGCAAGGCATCGCGGTCGGCCAGCGCCCGGGCCCGGGCCGGCTTCCAGACCCGCTCCAGCAGGGAGCGCACCGCTTCCGGCGTCTTCGCCATCGAATCTTCCAGCCGGTAGGCGGCAAAGGTCGGGAAACCCAAGAGCCGGGCGCTCTCCTCGCGCAGCGCCAGGATCTCGACAATGACGGCGTTGTTGTCGTTGGCGTTGCCGTTGTCGCCGCGCGCGGTGAACGCCTTGAAAACTTTTTCGCGCAGGTCGCGCCGGGCCGAGCTCTGGAGGAACGGCTCGACCGAGGAGCGCGATAGCGTCACGATCGTCTTGCCTGCCATGCCGCGCTCAACGGCTGCGGCCTTGGCGGAGGCGATGAAGCTGTCGGAAAGCCCGGCGCGGTCGCCTTCCGAAAGCTCCATGAACCAGTCCTGCTCGTCGCCCAGCAAATGATGGCTGAACGCCGTGCCAAGGTGGGCCAACCGCTCATTGATCTCGGCCATCCGCTTCTTGGCGTCCTCGGTTAGGCCCGCGCCGGCGCGGTGGAAGCGCGTATAAGTACGCTCCAGAAGCCGCATCTGCTCGGGTGTCAGCGTCAGGCTCGCGCGGTTGTCGTGCAGCATGGCGATGCGGCCGAACAGCACCGCGTTCATCATGATCGGGGACCAGTGCCGCGCCATCCGCAACGAGACCTCCTTGTCGATCTCCAGGATCGCGGGATTGGAGTTCGCCGAGACCAGGTCGTAGAACACCGCCGAGACCTTGGCGAGCAGCTTGCCGGAGCGCTCCAGCGCGGTGATGGTGTTAGCAAAATCCGGCAACGAGGGATCGTGGGTAATGGCGGCAATCTCGGCTGAGTGGTCGGCGAAGGCCTGCTCGAAGGCCGGAATGAAATGTTCCGGCGCGATATCGGCAAACGGCGGAGTCTCGAACGGCGTCTGCCAGGCGGCCAACAAGGGGTTGGCTTGTGCCGGCGCGGAGGCCGTATTTTCAAGGGTTTCTGACATCACAAATCCCGATTTCGTCCCAATTTGATTTAGGCCTTTTATATCACGCGATCGGGCTTTTTTTCAGCCTTTTGCGCTTGATGGCACGGGCCTTTTCGGAGAGATTGCGCCCCTCAAACAGGACGAAAACCCATGAGCGTGCAGCCCTCCCCGACCACTTCCCGCGAGATCGTCTGGCCAAGCGTCGTCACCGTCATCTCTGCCGCGATCCTGATCGGTGCCGAAGTGTTCGGCGCGGCGTTTGCCGGCGGCTGGGCGCTCGCGATCCTGTTCGGACTCGACGACACCGGCGCCCACATCCTGCAGGCCGTGCTGTTCGCGGTCGGTGTCTTCGTGATGGTGGCTTTCATCCGCGCCGCGCAGCGCGTCGAGCCGTTCACGAGGCGCGCCTAACTCCGCTGGTTGCGAGAAAGCCCCGCGCCGCTTGGCTCAAACGCGCGCGCACTTTCAAAAGAACTTAACGCCTGTTCATCTTCAGCGCGCGGCGGGCGCGGCTCTGCAAGGTGCTGTTAGGCAAATTTGGCCTCAGCCTAAAAAAAATGTTGCGAAGCAGACTCAAAAGTCTTATTTCCATTCTTGCCCAATTTCGCACGTGCCTGTGGTCGTGTGTCAGTCGGTAGGTATCCGGACAAGAGGCCGGACAGCCGCCAAGGGATGAAGAACCGAGGGTCGCTTAAGTCAGGTCGAAGACTTAAGAGGCCAGCATCTCTCTCAAGAGATGCCGCTGAAGGTCTCTCCATTCCTTGCAACCGTGACTGGCAGCCGGAGGCGAACCGGCGCACCCCGCTCTCAACGGGGGACGCGACTTAAAGCAACGACGGATCGGGCTTTTTTGGTCTCTACCGGCATTCCAACGCCGGCGCGGGCTACTGAAAAGGCTTGTCCTTCATTGCCAGGTGAGCGGGCGGGATAATTCCCAACCAATCCACGGCAGCACAGTTCGGATCTCGAGTTCAAGGCCTTGCCGCGTCTCCATCGTGCGGCAACGTCAAAGCACTCACGTCCGAGAACCACTTGGAGCGGGTCCCGTCGCTGGGACCGTTTTGGGAGAGTGCTATGACCGAACGTATTCAGGAATTCCTGCGCAACCGCCGCAAGGAGGGCCTCGACACCGAGCCGTGCCTCGTCGTCGACCTCGAAGTCGTGCGCGACAACTACCAGACCTTCGCCAAGGCCTTGCCGGACAGCCGCGTGTTCTACGCGGTGAAGGCAAACCCGGCGGCTGAGGTGCTGTCACTGCTCGCTTCGATGGGCTCGTGCTTCGACACCGCGACGGTGGCCGAAATCGAAATGGCGTTGGCCGCGGGTGCGACGCCGGACCGTATCTCCTATGGCAATACGATCAAGAAGGAGCGCGATATCGCGCGCGCCTTCGCGCTCGGCATTCGCCTGTTCGCGGTCGATTGCGCAGCCGAGGTCGAGAAGATCGCCCGCGCCGCCCCCGGCGCCAAGGTGTTCTGCCGCATCCTGTATGACTGCGCCGGCG
>JBATYU010000610.1:0-6081 GCA_049674245.1 Bradyrhizobium sp.
AGCGAGATCGCCCGCCGCTCCAAGAACGCGGTGATCGCCGGCCTGTCGCGGGCGCATCCGAAGGACATCGACCGCTGTGCGGAGGCGGTGAAATTCGGCAAACGCGGCCGCGTCCACACCGTAATCGCGACCTCGCCGCTGCACATGCGGGTAAAACTCAACATGACGCCGGAGCAGGTGCTGGAGCTCTCGATTGCCAACGTTACCCGCGCCCGCAACCATATCGACGACGTCGAATGGTCGGCGGAGGACGGCACCCGCAGCGAGATGGACTTTTTGTGCCGCATCGTCGAGGCCGTGATCAAGGCCGGCGCCACCACGGTCAATATCCCCGATACCGTCGGCTACACGATCCCGGAGGAATATACGCATTTCATGCGGACGCTGATCGAGCGGGTGCCGAATTCCGACAAGGCGGTGTTTTCGGTGCACTGCCACAACGATCTCGGCATGGCGGTGGCCAATTCGCTGGCCGGCATCGCCGGCGGCGCACGGCAGATCGAATGCACCGTCAACGGCATCGGCGAGCGGGCAGGCAATGCCGCGCTCGAGGAAGTCGTGATGGCGATCAATGTGCGCAACGACAAATTCCCGTGGTGGAACAAGATCGACACCACGCAGTTGACGCGCGCCTCGAAGATGGTTTCGGCGGCGACCTCGTTCCCGGTGCAGTACAACAAGGCGATTGTCGGCCGCAATGCGTTCGCGCATGAAAGCGGCATCCACCAGGACGGCGTGCTGAAGGATGCATCGACCTATGAGATCATGCGGCCCGAAATGGTCGGCCTGAAGCAGTCGTCGCTGGTGCTCGGCAAGCATTCGGGGCGTCATGCCTTCGTGCACAAGCTGGAGGAGATGGGCTACAAGCTCGGCGCCAACCAGCTGGAAGACGCGTTCGTGCGGATGAAGGCGCTCGCCGACCGCAAGAAGGACATCTATGACGAGGACATCGAGGCGCTGGTCGATCAGGAAATCGCCAACGCACATGACCGGATCAAACTGACGTCGCTGACGGTGATCGCGGGCACCCATGGCCCGCAGCGCGCCACCATGAAGCTCGATGTCGACGGCCAGATCAAAATCGAGGAAGCCGAAGGCAACGGCCCGGTCGACGCAGTGTTCAACTGTATCAAGGCCCTGGTGCCGCATGAGGCCAAGCTCGAGCTCTATCAGGTCCATGCCGTCACCGAAGGCACCGACGCGCAGGCGGAAGTATCGGTGCGGCTGGCGCATGAGGGCCGCTCGATGACGGCAAAGGCGGCGGACCCGGATACGCTCGTGGCATCTGCCAAAGCCTATCTCGGCGCGCTCAACAAGATCGTCATGAAGCGCCAGCGCGACATGCCGGCGGCCGCGGCGAGTTGATTGCCCGCAAAAATACGGTGCGACGGCAAATGCCAGGACGCGGCGCGATGCGTCGCGTTTTTGCGTCGCAGCAAGGCCAACAAGAGCCCCTGCTAAGGGGCAATGGCATTTTGGCCGGTTCTCTGTATTGGTGCCGTTGACATACAAGCTTGGGAGCCGTGCGGCTAGCGCGCGTCCTCCAAAAATACGAGGAGAGCGAACATGCGTAAATTGATCCTGGCCGCCGCTTCGATCGCGGCATTGACATTGATCGGTCCGGCATCGGCGCAATCGCCTATTGTCATCAAGTTCAGCCACGTCGTCGCCTCCGATACGCCGAAGGGCAAGGCGGCCGAAAAATTCAAGGAGCTGGCGGAAAAATACTCCGGCGGCAAGGTCAAGGTTGAAATCTATCCGAACTCGACGCTATACAAGGACAAGGAAGAGCTCGAGGCGTTGCAACTCGGCGCGGTGCAGATGCTGGCGCCCTCCAATTCCAAGTTCGGCCCGATCGGCGTCCGCGAATTCGAGGTGTTCGATCTGCCCTACATCCTCCCTGACCTCACCATCTTGCGCAAAGTCACCGACGGGCCGCTCGGCGCCAGGCTGTTGAAGTTGCTGGAGCCCAAGGGCATGACCGGTCTTGCCTATTGGGACAACGGCTTCAAGGAGATGACCGCCAACAAGAAGCTGGTCACGCCCGACGACTACAAGAGCCTGAAATTCCGCATCCAGTCGTCGAAGGTTCTTGAAGCGCAGTTCCGCGCGCTGGGCTCCATCCCGCAGGTGATGGCGTTCGGCGAAGTCTACCAGGCGCTTCAGACCGGCGTGGTCGACGGCCAGGAGAACACCTGGTCGAACATCTACACCCAGAAAATGCACGAGGTACAGAAGTTCGCGACGATCACCAATCACGGCTACATCGGCTATGTCGTGGTTACCAACAAGAAGTTCTGGGATGGTCTTCCCGCCGATATTCGCACCCAGCTTGAGAAGGCCATGAAGGAAGCCACCGCTTACGGCAACGGCCAGTCGGCGAAGGAAAACGAGGACGCGCTGGAAGCGATCAAGAAGGCCGGCAAGACCGAAATCATCACGCTGACGCAGGCGCAGGACGAGGCGATGCGCAAGGCGATGATGCCGGTCTACAAGGACGTGGCGTCACGCGTCGGTCAGCCCTTGATCGACGAATTCCTCAAAGAGACGGGCCGCGGTCCGATGAACTGAGGCGCTCTCGCCGTCGAAGGGGTCCGCGGCCGGCTGGAGCTGCGGAGAAGTGTATGGTCGCGCGGTTTGAAGAACCGCCCGATTATCACGGGGGACATTGATGTTTTTGCGCATTCTCGACCGGCTGGAGGAAGTCATCATCGCAAGCCTGATGGGGGCTGCGACGATCCTGATCTTCATTTCCGTCATCCACCGCTTCGGCACCGGCGTGCCGTTTCTCTACCCCTATTTGATCGCCATTCACATCTCCTGGGCGCAGGAGCTGTGCATCTACATGTTTATCTGGATGGCGAAGTTCGGCGCCGCCTACGGCGTGCGGACCGGCATCCATGTCGGCGTCGATGTGCTGGTCAACCGGCTCAACGATCACTGGCGCAAGGCGGTCATCCTGTTCGGCCTGTTCGGCGGCGCGCTGTTCACGGCGATCGTCGGCACCATGGGCGCCAAATTCGTCATCGAGCTGATGGAGACCGACCAGGTCTCTCCCGACCTCGAATTGCCGAGCTGGCTGGTCTACGCCTGCATTCCGCTCGGCTCCTATTTGATGTGCTTCCGCTTCCTGCAGGTGATGTGGGCTTACTTCTGGACCGACGAGCTGCCGCATCATGATGCGACGCATGTCGAAGGCATCGAAGTCAGCCAGAAAGCGCCGATCGCGCTTGGAGAAGCGTGATGAGCGCGGCTCTCATCTTCGGCCTCTTGTTTGCGCTGATGCTGACGGGCATGCCGATCTCGATTTCGCTCGGCCTTACCGTTCTGACCTTCCTGTTCACGATGACGGAAGTGCCGATCGAAAGCGTCGGACTAAAACTGTTTTCCGGCCTCGACAATTTCGGGATCATGGCAATCCCGTTCTTCATCCTCGCGGGCACCTTCTTGACGCGCGGCGGCGTGGCGCGGCGGATGATAGCGTTTACGACCTCGCTGGTCGGCCATTTGCCGGGCGGGCTGGGACTTGCCGGCGTCGCGGCCTGTGCGATGTTCGCCGCGATTTCAGGCTCGAGCGTCGCAACCGTAGTTGCGATCGGCTCGATCATGATGCCGGCGATGGTGGAATACGGCTATCCCAAACGCTTCGGCGTCGGCGTGATCTCGACGTCGGGTGCGCTCGGCATCCTGGTGCCGCCCTCGATCATCCTGGTGCTGTACGGCGTTTCCACCAACACCTCGATCGGCGCGCTGTTCATGGCCGGCATCGTGCCGGGAGTCATCCTGGCCTTGATGCTGGCGGCGGTGACGTGGTTCGTCGCCTGGCGCAACGGCTATCCGCGCATGCCGCGGGCCAGCCTCGGCCAGCAGTGGCATGCCTTCCGCGAGAGCGTCTGGGGCCTTTTGCTGATCGCCATCGTGCTCGGCGGCATCTATGGCGGCATCTTTACGCCGACCGAGGCCGCCGCGGTCGCTGCGGTCTACGCCCTCTGCATCACCGTGTTCGTCTACAAGGAATTGAAGCTCCGCGACGTGCCGAAGGTGCTGCTGCAGGCAGCCAGCATGAGCTCGATGCTGCTCTACATCATTACCAATGCGGTGCTGTTCTCGTTCCTGATGACGCACGAGCAGATCCCGCAGACCATGGCGGCATGGATCATCGACAAGAATTTCTCGATCTGGATGTTCCTGCTGGTCGTGAACGTCATCTTGCTCTTGGCAGGCAACGTGATGGATCCGTCATCGATCCTCCTGATCATGGCGCCGATCCTTTATCCGCTCGCGACCAAGCTCGGCGTCCATCCGGTTCATCTTGGCGTATTGATGATCGTCAATACCGAGGTCGGACTGTGTCATCCGCCGGTTGGACTTAATCTCTATATTGCCTCCAGTATCGCCAAGATGGGAATCAGCGAGATCACCATCGCAGTGCTGCCTTGGTTGTGCGCGATGCTGGTGTTCCTCGGGCTCATCACCTACGTGCCCGAGATTTCGCTGTGGCTGCCGCATTTGCTTGGGATGATCTGAACCCCTTCGTTTCGGTTAATGGAGAGAATTACATCTTGGCAAGAGAAGCTACCCTGTCCAAACTGTAAGTTGATTGCGCGTCCGACCGCGCTCATTATCAGGCAACCTTTAGAGGAGGTTCGCATGAGGAAGGTTCTGCTCGCCGGCATTGCTGCGCTTGCCATCGCCGGCTCCACCGTCGTATACGCCCAGCACCACCCCTGGTTTCACGAGCATATGCGACTGAGCCCCGAGGACAGGGCCGCGTTTGTCGATGCCCGGATCGCCGCCGTTCATGCCGGCCTCAAGCTTACGCCGGACCAGGAGAAGTTGTGGCCGCCGGTTGAAACCGCGGTGCGGGACTTCGCCAAGCTCAGGCTCGATCGCGCCAACGCGCGGATGAAGGCGGAGAATGAATCTCAGGACCAGCAGAAGGTCGACGATCCCGTGGCGCGGCTGCGCGAGCGCGCCGACAATATGGCGGCCTCGGCTTCGGCCATGAAGAAGATCGCGGACGCGGCTGACCCGCTCTACAAGACGCTCGATGACGGCCAGAAGCGTCGGCTTGCGCTGTTGACCCATCGCGGTGGCCGCTTTGGCGCCGATGGCTGGCGCCATCGCTGGCTCGAGCGCGGCATGGATCGCGATGACCGCGGCCCCGACCCGGACGGGCGCGGCGGCGAGCGGCTCTGATCGCGCGCTTTGGTCTCTCGGATCATCGAAAAGTCGCCGGAATCCGGCGGCGTTTCGCCATTGCGGGCCGGGGCGCCAGCGCGGGAAAACCACTGCTGGTTTGCTGGACATCGGGGGGGCGCTTTGCTAAACGACGCCCTCTTGCGAAGGCTTTCCGGACCGGTTCCGGGCGCATAGCTCAGTTGGTAGAGCAGCTGACTCTTAATCAGCGGGTCCCAGGTTCGAGCCCTGGTGCGCCCACCAAGGTAAAATCCTTGGTTTCCGATAGCTTCGCCAGATGTCGGTTGAGAACACAACGGTTCTCGTGCGACGCTTTTGTGGTCGATGATGCGCGGCCGGATTGCTGTGCGACTTTTCCTTCGTTTCTGTATCTTCACCCCATTCGATACAGCGCGCAGATCCGATGGTACAGGTCGATTACCTGCTCGTCGTAGAATAGGATATCAGGGCGAGCAAAACGGACAATCTGTTCTGCCCGTCGCCGAAGGAGCCGCTTGCTGTAGAACCCGAACGGGATGGTTCGGGTCGGGGGTTCGATTCTCTCCCCCCGCTACGCTTTTCCCACTATTTCCTACGTCAACCTACGATCTTCCCCGATTCCCCACGCTGGATGGTAACACCCGAAGCCGCAGCTTAGACGTAAAGTCTTGTCGCCGCCGTTTAGGGAAGTCACGATTTGGACCAGTTAGAAATGTCACCCGGTGAGGAACAGGATAGCCGCCTTTCTGTGGGTTGGGGTTGATATCGGCTTCTGAAGAGGGCGTCGCGTGAAGCCTCCAGATCGCGCAACGCGACGCCCGGGTATCCATCTATCCGACCTTAAACATGTGGTTCTTCTGGCCACGTCGCCGCGGCGCCTTGGCCGAGCGGGACATGTCGAGC
>JBATYU010000611.1:0-3278 GCA_049674245.1 Bradyrhizobium sp.
TGACTGCAAAAGCACGGCCAAGCAAGGGACCATCATGCCATGAATGCAGACACAGGCCTCTTGGGAAGCAGAAAGCGATGCTCTCGCAAAAAACCTCTTGACTGGCGAAGCCTCATATAAGTGCCCAGCACTTCGAGTGCGGGAAGATGATTGGGACCCGGTCCGCGAACTTCCATCAGGGCCAGCGGTCATGTTTACCGCGCAAACAGGCCGGACACATGAGCGCACTCGACCACCTCGCCGAAACGTCAAAAAACCTCTTGCACCGCAGGGGCCGTCCACACATGGGCACTACTGGTTCTCCATAGCGCTATGATAATGGAGCCTGCCCTGCACTCGAATCTTCGCTACTGCGAGGGCCTGCGATTTCGCGCTACCGCCGATATTCACCCGCTCAGGCGGGCCCTGCGCTGTCGGCCGCGGCGCGAAGGTACGAGCCTTGATATCAGCCCGGGGCGTTCGCTTGTCTTGGCCAGGTTCATGACTAACTTCTCACAACACTCGTGCTGTCACCAATTCGTGACACGCTAATCGAAGGCTTCAGCCACTTCGTTACCTCCATGACTGCTTCGATTGCTTCCGGCTGGAGCGATTGCCGGGTGGGACTTTCACCCACTGGAAAACGCCGCCTTTGCACGGCGCACGCCAAAGGCAGACTTTCGGGGCGCATCAGGCCGCGCCGGAGTGGACCGTGCTGTGGGACAGCTGGGAATACTCCCACCTTGCGCGCGCTGTGCTGGCGTTGATAGCTGATCTCGACAATTCGATGATTAGTTGTCCGGGCCTGCGCAGAGCTCCACCTTGCGAATGACTGCTGCCAACCTCGTAGGTTCACTCGGAGGAGGTTCACTCATTCAGAGGAGGTTCAGACAGCAAGCTTAAGAAGCGAAAGTTCGCGAGACGAACCAGTAGCTACCCAAAAGGACGATCGCAAACGATACCGCGTGAACAAGAGCCGGGTCGCGGACTGGTCCTGATGCTCCCGAGATTTGCCAGCGGTCGGCGGCCGAAAGCAAGCCAAAGGCAGTTGCCACTATGAGGACCTGTCCAATCTCTACCCCACAGTTGAATGCAGCCAGCGCTGTTATGAGTTTCGCCTTAGGAAGGCCCAACTCTTCCAGTGCACTCGCAAACCCGAAGCCGTGAAGTAGACCGAATAAGAACGCTTCGCGCCACCGCTTGCCGGCTTCCCGTGTCGTGAAATTCTGAGCCGCAACATAGATAATTGAGGCTGCGATCGCGGGCTCGATGATCGCACTCGGAATTCGGACGACATCGAGTGCGGCGAGCGACAAAGTTATCGAATGGGCAAACGTGAACGCAGTGACGGCCTTGACCACAGGCCAAAGCCTGCGTGTCCACAAAATGATCGCGATCAGGAATGCGATGTGGTCATATCCAAGAAATATGTGCTCTACACCCGCTGCGAGGAAATGCCCCGCCACCTGGAAAGTAGACGGCACTCCGCCAGACAGGGCCAACTCGGGCGTATTCTTATCCAGGGCGAACTCCTGTTTGCCGCTATCAGTCGTTAGCGATACGAGGTGTTGTGCCGAAGGGTCGACATCCTGAAACAGGCTCAGGCGATAGCGAAGCGCGCCGCTATTGGGGCATGTCCACACAAGCGTTACCGTGACATGCGTGTCTGCAGGCCGCGCCTTTCCCTCATCCGGTTCGCATTGAACGTCATCCGAAAGCACCTCGGCGTGGCTGCGCACGTAGCTGAGCACCGCAGGCGTCATAACGGCAAGAGCGACCGCATTGACCGAGCCTGATCCCGCCTCTGAAATCCTAACGTTTGCCGCCTTCTCATAGTCACGGGCCAAAGCATTGATCTCGACCGCAACAACGCGGCCATTCACCGATATGTCGGATGAGCTGACACCTGCGTTATGCGCGTATGCAGGCATCCCGGCCAGCACGAGTAACAGAAGCCACAACGCAAATTTGCCTGGAAACCTGGTGGTCGGATGCCGGTGATTGGCGGTCTTGAGCGGTTCTTGGAAGGCGCCTCTCATCGCTGCGCGCGCTCAAGCCCTTGCAGAATCACACTTGCAGACGCGGCGCGCATGCTGTCGGGATAAGCCTCCGCAAAGGTCTTTAGGGCAGCGCGTGCCCTGGCCTCGATCGTGGACGCAATCTCGGCATTGCCAGCAAGCTTGACCTCCCGCGCAAGGTCAATGGCATGAATGAAAGCGGCCTCCTCTCTTTCGTCAGGGTCATCGAGCAAGCGGACCAAGGCCTCGGCCTCGTAGCTCTCTTGCTGGAGAGCAGAAGTATCAGCGTGCAGAGGTTTGAAAGGATCAAACGCAAAGCTTTCGTAAAAGCTCGCCTTGAGGAGCGCAAACCGTGCTCGCGGCGCATAAGACGCGGCAGGCGCAAGGCGTATGGCCTCCTGCAACTGCTGCTTTGGAAGAAGATAGCGGTTGAGCGCCTCGTCAAATTGAGGGGCCAAATTGCGCTGGGCGAACCCTTTGAGCAGAAGCTGTCCGTTCAGCGTCAACTGGCCGCTATGTGCCGCCATGTCTCGATTGAGAAGATCGGTTGCTTCGATCAGGACTGCGCCAAGCGAAAACCGCGTCTCGCCCTCGGTCCCTTGATCGGATGCCTTCCTTACGCGGTCCGCCGCCGAATCGGCTGCCGCAACAAGCTCGTTGGCGTTGTCCAAATCGATGGTCTCGTGAGCGGCTGCCCCGGCGACGGCCATTACAAGAAAGAGCCCAACCAGCAATGGGAGAACGCCGCCTGTGCTCCTAGCCGTCACAGAATTGGCCGAAATCGGTTTGTTCACAGGCCCGTACGCCGAGCCGCTAGTCATTTGGGACATCTTCGCCTGCGAAGAACGCTCGCGCGCCAGGATGCATAGGAACCACGTCTTTCGACGCGGCAACGGTCGCGGCGAGCCTGTCCTGATGCTCCGATAGAGTCTTTGCTATAGCGTAAGCGTGCCCGGCACGAAAATTCGGGCGGCACACCATATGATGGGTCCCAAACGAGACAATCGCTCTTACGGGCCCGCCCGTGATATCCTCGAATGGAGGTTCACCGAGAAATAGCGCCTTCGCTCCTTCCGCTGATATCACCGCGACGTCCTGCTGATCGGTCGCGATGAGCACACCTATTCGTCTCGTGTCGGCCGCTCTGACGAGCAGCGCACGCGACTCCGGAAGGAACTGCGCGAGGGTGTCGGTGGAGGCTTTGGTGAGGGTCAGCCCTCTCTCGTCATCTCGCTGCCCAACGATAATAAGATGATAACGCCGGTAAACCGGCCACATACG
>JBATYU010000612.1:0-2147 GCA_049674245.1 Bradyrhizobium sp.
GGCAAATGCACAAGCGGATTATCGCCGAACTTCGCCTGCGCGACCGGTCGGTAGAGCGATGAAGGGCTGGGACAATAGTCAACGCGGTTCTATTCCTCGATCGAACAGATCGGAGCCCCGGATCATATTTTGGCTCTACGGGACGCAATAATGTAGGGAGGCCGCCATGGTCGGAAGGCTTATTCAAGTTGCCAATTCCGCCTATCAATATCCGCTGATCTTCAAGCAGTTGTGGCATACGCCGCTCGTGCAATCGCCGGATCAGGAGATCGTGTATCGCGATCGAAAGCGTTTCACCTACCGTCAGATCAAGGAGCGGATTGGGCGCCTTGCGTCGGCGCTCAGCAAGATCGGGGTCAAGCCTGGCGACACCGTTGGCGTCCTCGATTGGGACAGCAACCGGTTTCTGGAAGCCTTCTTCGCAATCCCAATGATGGGCGCGGTGCTGCAGACGGTGAATGTCCGGCTCTCGCCCGAACAGATCGCCTACACGATCAATCACGCCGGTGCATCGACACTGCTCGTCAATGACGAATTCGTCGAGCTGCTGGAAGGTGTCAAGCCGCAATTGACGAAGGTCAAGACGCTGATCGTCATGTCCGACCGGGCGACGCCGCAGATCGGAAGCCTGTCCTTCATCGGCGACTATGAAAGCCTGCTTGGCGCCGCTTCACCCGATTACGACTTTCCGGATTTCGACGAGAACACCCAGGCGACCACTTTCTACACGACCGGCACCACCGGGTTGCCGAAGGGCGTCTATTACAGTCATCGCCAGCTCGTGCTGCATTCGCTGTGCGGACTCGCGCTGTTCGGCATCGCAGGTCAACAGGGCCGCTTCTCGCGCGACGACGTCTATATGCCGATCACGCCGATGTTTCACGTCCACGCTTGGGGCTTCCCCTGGTCCGCGACGCTCGCCGGCGTCAAACAGGTTTATCCGGGACGCTACGATCCGGCGTTGCTGGTCAAGCTGATCGTGAGTGAAGGCGTGACCTTCACCCATGGCGTGCCGACCATCCTGCAGATGCTGCTCAACGCGGCAGCCGCGGCCGATGTCGATCTGCGTGGTCTCAAGATGGTGATCGGCGGTTCGGCCTTGCCGAAGGCGCTGGCCAAGCAGGCGCTCGCCGCCGGCATCGATATCTTCGCCGGCTATGGGATGTCGGAAACCGGTCCGCTCGTCGCCGTTTCCCATGTCCGATCGAAGGATCTCTCCGGCGATCCCGACGGAGAGGTCGAGTTTCGCACCAAGGCCGGCATGGCGGGGCCGCTGGTGGACCTACGCATCGTCGATCCAGACATGAAGGATGTGCCGCATGACGGCAAATCCGCCGGCGAGATCGTGCTACGGGCGCCCTGGCTCACCCAGGGTTATTACGACAATCCGGAGACCTCGGAACAGCTTTGGGCCGGCGGCTATCTGCATACCAGCGACATCGCCGTGGTGAGCCCGGATGGCTGCGTCCACATCACCGACCGCATCAAGGACGTGATCAAGACCGGCGGCGAGTGGGTGTCGTCGCTGCAGATTGAGGATTTGATCATGCAATGCTCAGGCGTCGCGGAAGCCGCCGTCATCGGTGTCAAAGACGACAAATGGGGCGAGCGACCGCTGGCACTCGTGGTCAAGAAGGCAGCCGGCGCCGACGGTCTCTCCGATGCGGCCATCAAGGCTCATCTGAAGGTATTCTCTGACAAGGGCGTCATTTCCAGATACGGCATTCCGGAGAAGATCCTGTTCATCGACCAGATTCCGAAGACCAGCGTCGGCAAGATCAATAAGAAGGCGTTGCGGGAGCAATACGGCAACACGTGACGGCTCGGCGAAACTTAAGGGAGGGATCAGGTGAGTAACCTTACACTTGCCGGCTTGAACGAACGGATCGGACAGGAGCTTGGCGTTTCCGATTGGGTCGCCATCGATCAGGCGCGCATTGATACGTTCGCGTCGTGCACCGGCGATCATCAATGGATCCATGTCGACGTCGAGCGCGCAAAGCGGGAAAGCCCATTCGGCGGCCCTGTCGCCCACGGTTATCTGACACTTGCCATGGTCGCCCCCTTGGCCATGCAGGTCGGCATCATTCCCAAGGACGCAGCGGCGGGTCTCAACTATGGGGTCGACAAGGTGCGCTTTCTCGCTC
>JBATYU010000613.1:0-4832 GCA_049674245.1 Bradyrhizobium sp.
GCCATGGATCTCTCGTGGACAGCCGGAAAAGTAGGGCCGCATCCTCTCATCGGGGCGTGAAGTCAGGGTTAACGATTGCCTCATAATCCGGCAGGCCGCGCTGCTTTCATTGCCGAAACGGCCGCCAAATCTTTGATTTTGGTCATTGTCGGGCCTATAACGCCGCGCTTTCCACCCCTTAACTCCCGGACGATTCCAAAGAGACCCCGCATGGCTGGCCATTCCCAATTCAAGAACATCATGCACCGCAAGGGGCGGCAGGACGCCCAGAAGTCGAAACTGTTCGGCAAGCTGGCGCGAGAAATCACGGTCGCCGCCAAAATGGGCCAGCCCGACCCGGTAATGAATGCGCGGCTGCGCGCCGCAATCATTTCCGCCCGCCAGGAAAACATGTCGAAGGACTCGATTGAGCGCGCCATCAAAAAGGCGATCGGCGGTGACGGCGAGAACTACGACGAGATCCGTTACGAGGGCTATGGCCCGGGCGGCGTCGCGGTCATCGTCGAGGCTTTGACCGACAACCGCAACCGCGCGGCATCCGATATCCGCTCCTATTTCACCAAGTCCGGCGGCAATCTCGGCGAAACCGGGTCGGTGGCCTTCATGTTCGATCGCACCGGCATCATCGAATTTGATCAGGGCGTCGCCTCCGACGACGCGATGCTGGACGCGGCGATCGAGGCCGGCGCGGACGACGTGATCTCAAGCGAGAGCGGCCACGAAATCTACGCCTCGCAGGAGAGCTTTCGGGAAGTGGCGAAAGCGCTGGAGGCGAAGTTCGGTGAGCCGCGCAAGGCGGCGCTGAGCTGGAAACCGCATAACACGGTGGCGGTTGACGACGAGACCGGCGAGAAGCTGTTGAAGCTGATCGATCTTTTGAGCGAGCATGACGATGTGCAGAACGTGTTCGCCAATTTCGAGGTTTCCGACGCGTTGATGGCGAAGCTGGGCGGGTAGTCTCGTGTCCCGGACGCGGTGCAGCGTTCTTCACGCTGCTCCGCAGATCCGGGACCCACGTGCGGGTGACCTCGTCAGGCCCCGGCTCAGCAGCGCATCACTTCGCGCTGCGCAGCGTCCGGGGCACGAGACCGCCCGCTTTCGCGGGGATGACGTCGTGTTTGTGTTACGTTCTCGATGCTCCGGCGTTCTCAGTAATGCATGTCATCCCAGCCGATTCGCCAACCCGTCCGAATCATCGGCATCGACCCCGGCCTGCGCCGCACCGGCTGGGGCGTGATCGAGATCGATGGCAACCGGCTTCATTTCGTCGGCTGCGGCTCGGTGGAACCGCCGGAAGGCCTGCCCTTGGCGAGCCGCCTGCTCGCAATCCATGAGGGGCTCGCCGCGGTGTTCCGCGACGTCAAACCTGCGGAAGCCGCGGTCGAGCAGACCTTCGTCAACAAGGACGGCGTCGCCACGCTGAAACTCGGCCAGGCGCGCGGGGTTGCGATGCTGGCGCCGGCGATGTTCGGCATTTCGGTTTCCGAATACGCGCCCAACCAGGTGAAGAAGACCCTGGTCGGCGCTGGGCACGCCGACAAGAACCAGATCTCGGTGATGCTGAAGATCCTGCTTCCCAAGGCCGAGCCGAAATCGCCTGACGCCGCCGATGCGCTCGCGATCGCCATCACGCACGCGCATCACCGTCAGAGCACCGCGCTGCGGCTGAAGGTCGTCGGGATATGATCGGCAAGCTGAAGGGCCTGATCGATTCTTACGGCGAGGATTTCGTGATCCTCGACGTCGGCGGCGTCGGCTATCAGGTGCATTGCTCAGGCCGCACGCTGCAGGCGTTGCCCTCGCCCGGCGAGCCCGCGGTGCTGTCGATCGAGACTTACGTGCGTGAGGACCAGATAAAACTGTTCGGCTTCAGGAGCGACATCGAGCGCGAATGGTTTCGCCTGTTGCAGACCGTGCAGGGCGTCGGCGCCAAGGTGGCGCTGGCCGTGCTCGGCACCTTGCCGCCGGCCGAGCTTGCGAACGCGATCGCGCTGCGCGACAAGGCCGCGGTGACGCGCACGCCGGGCGTCGGCCCGAAAGTCGCCGAGCGCATCGTCACCGAGTTGAAGGACAAGGTACCGGCCTTCGCCAATATCGATCCCGCGCTGGTGCATCTGTCCGGTGCGCTCGACGATCATCGCGCGCCGCGGCCTGTGACCGACGCGATCTCGGCGCTGGTCAATCTCGGCTATGGTCAGCCGCAGGCGGCGGCCGCCATTGCGTCGGCCTCGCGCAGCGCCGGCGAGCATGCCGAGACCGCACAGCTGATCCGGCTTGGCCTGAAGGAATTGGCGAAGTGAGCGAGCACCAGGGCCAAAATGCGCCACACGCGCCCTTGACGCGCATGGGCTATGGATTGACTACAATATTTCTGGGTACGCTAGCCGTTGGCATTCTAGGAACATTCGTGTTCTCGGCTTCCGGATGCCTGATCACTTCGGCGATCCGGTGTTTCTCAATCTCGCGCGACTTGATCGGGTTAATCTTGTTGGCTTCAAAAATGTGGGCGTTGCCGGCGCTAATTGTCGCGCTGCTCGTCGTGATGGTCGTGCAAATCCGTGGTTTTGTCGTTTGGTGGAACGTGCTTGTCGCAGCGTTCATGGCGATGTTTGGAAGCAGTGTGCTGGCGTTGGCCCCGGCTAGCGTCGTGGAGCCCGGCGTTCTCTGCATCGCCAGTCTGTTTCTCTTCATGGGTGTTCAAATTTCGCTTCTAATCAGTAATCGGTTCGGCAAATCTTCGACATGACCCCGCCGTCCCGCATCGTCGCCCCTGAGCGCCGCACCGAAGATGCGCCCGACACCGCGCTGCGCCCGCAATTATTGTCCGAATTCGTCGGGCAGCAGCAGGCGCGCGCCAATCTCGCTGTCTTCATCGAAGCCGCGCGCAAACGTAATGAGGCGCTGGACCACGTGCTGTTCGTCGGTCCTCCCGGCCTCGGCAAGACCACGCTGGCGCAGATCGTGGCGCGTGAACTCGGTGTCGGCTTTCGCGCGACGTCCGGACCTGTCATTGCAAAAGCCGGCGATCTCGCCGCCCTCCTGACCAATCTCGAAGAGCGCGACGTGCTGTTCATCGACGAGATCCATCGCCTCAGCCCCGCGGTCGAGGAAGTGCTGTACCCGGCGATGGAGGATTTCCAGCTCGATCTCATCATCGGCGAAGGGCCGGCGGCGCGCTCGGTCAAGATCGAGCTGGCAAAGTTCACGCTGGTCGGCGCCACGACGCGCGCAGGCCTTTTGACCAATCCGCTGCGCGACCGTTTTGGCATTCCGGTGCGGCTGAACTTTTATACCGAGGAAGAACTGGAAAAGATTGTCACCCGCGGCGCGCGCGTGCTCAAGATCGGCATGACACAAGACGGCGCCAACGAGATCGCCCGCCGCGCCCGCGGCACACCGCGGATCGCCGGCCGCTTGTTGCGGCGGGTGCGGGATTTTGCGTCGGCCGCGAACGCTGTCTCGATCGATCGCGCGATTGCCGATCATGCGTTGAGCGCGCTGGAAGTCGATGCCGCCGGCCTGGATGCGATGGATCGGCGTTATCTCTTGACGATTGCGATGAATTACGGCGGCGGCCCGGTCGGTGTCGAAACCATGGCGGCGGCGCTGTCGGAGCCGCGCGATGCGATCGAGGACATCATCGAGCCGTATCTCATCCAGTGCGGCCATCTGCAGCGCACCCCGCGCGGGCGTCTGTTGACGTCGCACGCCTTCCGCCATCTCGGCCTCAATGAGCCCGCGCGCGATCCGGCGCAGTTCGGGCTGTTCGGCAACGGCGAGGATGATGGTTAATGCCGGCACTGCTGGCTATCTGCACAAGCGCACCTCAATTCCGCTTCAATCCCGAAATACGAGCGCGACGCATCACCGATAACCATCCATGTTCTCACGCCGTCAGTTCTTTGGCTTCGCTACCGGGTTAGGCGCCGTCGGCGCTTCAACCGCGGCTTATGGATTCGGCGTCGAGCCCGTATTGCGGCTTCGTGTCGCCCGCTACGATATCCTGCCGCCGCAATGGCCGGCTGATTTTCAGCTCACGATCGCCGTGATCGCCGACCTTCACGCCTGCGATCCCTGGATGTCGCTTGAGCACATCGAGGCGATCGTCGAACACACCAATACGCTCAAGGCCGATGTCATTGTTATGCTGGGCGACTACGTGGCCGGGCATCGTCACATTACGCGCCGCATCGCGGCCGCGGAGTGGGCGCCGGCGCTGGCGGGTCTGAAAGCCCCGCTCGGGGTGCATGCGATCCTCGGCAATCACGACTATTGGGACGACAAGACGGTACAGCGGGAGGGGCAGGGGACAACGGTTTCCCGCCGCGCACTGGAAGCGGCCGGCATTCCCGTTTACGAAAACGAGGCAACTCGGCTCACCAAGTCCGGCCGGCCGTTCTGGCTCGCAGGTTTAGGCGATCAACTGGCCTATCTTCCGGCGCGGCGCTTCAGACCGGTGCGGCGCGTCGGTGTCGATGATCTCGCCGCGACGCTTGGCAAAGTGACCGACGACGCGCCGGTCATACTTCTGGCGCACGAACCCGACGTTGCCGTGCGCGTGCCGTCGCGGGTCGCGTTGCAGCTCTCGGGACATACCCATGGCGGCCAAATTCGGTTGTTCGGATGGTCGCCGGTAGTGCCGTCGCGTTACGGCAATCGGCTGGCCTATGGATATGCGCGGATCAACTGCGACGTCATCGTCTCCGGCGGCCTCGGCTGCAGCATCATGCCGTTCCGCCTCGGCGTCCCGCCGGAGATTGTGCTGGTGACATTGGGTCGGTCAGCTCCGGTTACATCATAGTCGGGTAACGCACGTTCACACGCGGCGCGCC
>JBATYU010000614.1:0-4221 GCA_049674245.1 Bradyrhizobium sp.
TCCGCACACCGCGATGAAGCCGAAAGCCGCGAGCGCCGGCATCGTCAATAAGCCGAGCCAGATCAAGAGCAGGATCCCGGCCAGCGATGCCGCGCGTAAGGCCTCGGAGCCCGCCATCAGCCAGCGCCGCGAGAAGCGGTCGGCGAGTAGCCCTGCCGGGATCGCGAACAGGATGAAGGGCAAGGTCAGCGCGGTCTGCAACAGTCCGGTCTGGCCTTCGCCGACGCCAAGCAGCAGCACGGCGACGATGGGGGCTGCTGCCAGCGCAATCTGCTCGGCGGACTGTGCGGCAAGGTTGGACCAGGCCAGGCGGTTGAAGGTTGCGGGCAGGCGGCGCGTATCGGTGGTGGCAGGCATCGGAGCTTCCCTCGGCAGATGTACGTGAATGGTCGATCTGACCGCCAATGTCGGCTGTGCGGGCTGCAACACCCACCCGCTTACCGATAAACCCTCCGGCGCGACTGGTTGGCGCTCACGCAGGGTTCCCAGATGCAGTTGCAAATGAGTTGCAATAAAGGAAGATTTCGTCCATTCTGCCGAAATGGACGCGCAATCCCCCGATCTGGCCCCTGATCCCCAGATAATTCCAAGCGCTTCGCTGAACGGCTTGAGCAACGGCTTGGGCTGGCGCGGCGAACGCGGCGAGCCCTCGCTGGCGGGCATGTTCGCCACGGTGCGGACGGCTAAACATGGCCCGTTCTGGCGCAAGCTCGTGGCGTTCCTGGGCCCCGGCTATCTCGTCGCCGTCGGCTATATGGATCCCGGCAATTGGGCGACCTCGCTCGCCGGCGGCTCGAAATTCGGTTACGCGCTGCTGACGATTGCGCTCTTGTCCAACGCGATGGCGATCGTGCTGCAATCCCTGTGCACCCGGCTCGGCGTCGGCGCCGGCCGCGACCTCGCGCAGGCCTGCCGCGATGCCTTTCCGCGCTGGGTCGCATGGCCGCTGTGGCTGTCGGCGGAGATCGCGATCACCGCGACCGATTTGGCCGAAGTGATCGGCACCGCGATCGGGCTCAATTTGTTGTTCCACATTCCGCTCGAGATCGGCGTCATCATTACAGCGCTGGATGTGTTCCTGATCCTGGCGCTGCAAGCGTTCGGCTTCCGCTGGATCGAAGCGTTTGTGGTGGCGATGCTGGGCGTGATCGCGGCGTGCTTTGCGGTCCAGATCGCGCTCGCCGATCCCGATTGGGGCGCGGTCATCAGAGGCTTTGCGCCCACCTCCGACATCCTGCGCAACCGCGAGATGCTCTATCTCGCGCTCGGCATTTTGGGCGCGACCGTGATGCCGCATAATCTCTATCTGCATTCAGGTCTGGTGCAGACCCGCGGCTACGGCGACACTTATGCGGAAAAGCGCGAGGCCATCACGCTTGCGACGATCGATTCCTCGATCGCGCTGTGTCTTGCGCTGGTGATCAACGCCTCGATCCTGATTCTGGCGGCGGCGACCTTCCATCGTGTGGGCAAGACCGACGTCGCCGAGCTCGATCAGGCGCACTCGTTTCTGGCGCCGCTGCTCGGCTCGACGCTGGCGCCGACCTTGTTTGCGGTAGCACTTTTGTGCTGCGGGCTGAACTCGACCATCACCGCGACGCTGTCGGGCCAGATCGTGATGGAGGGTTTTCTTAAATTGCGGATCGCGCCGTGGCAGCGGCGGCTGGTGACGCGGATGATCGCAATCCTTCCTGCGGTAGTGGTGACGATCTGGGCCGGCGAGAAGGCGACCGGGCAGCTCTTGATCCTGAGTCAGGTGGTGCTCAGCCTGCAATTGCCGTTCGCGGTGGTGCCGCTCGTGATGTTCACCGCCGATCGCGCCAAGATGGGGCCGTTCACGGCACCGCGCTGGCTCACCGTGCTGGCGACAGCGACGGCGGCGCTGATCATCGCGCTGAATGCAAAACTGGTGTGGGATTATGCGAGCGGGTGAGGAAAGACGCGAATAGCGAATGGCGAGTAGCGAATGGAGGTTTCCCTATTCGCCATTTAATCCTGCGGCTCGGACGGCACTTCGCCCGACGCGTCGACGCGCAGCCAGCCTGAGGGCGCAAGCCGCTGCTGCGGCAGGAAGCGGCCCTTGTAGTCCATCTTCTTCGAGCCCTCGATCCAGTAGCCGAGATAGACGTAGGGCAGTCCCTGCCGGCGGGCGCGCGTGATGTGGTCGAGGATCATGAAGGTGCCGAGCGAGCGGCTTTCCTCCGACGGTTCGAAGAACGAATAGACCATCGACAACCCGTCGCTGAGCACATCCGTCAGCGCCACCGCCACCAGCTCCTCGCTCTGGCCGGCGCCGCCGGCATCAGTGGCGCGGCGGCGGTATTCGATGATGCGGGTCTCGACGTGGCTGTCTTCCACCATCATGGCATAATCGAGCACCGTCATGTCGGCCATGCCGCCGTGGCGGTGCCGCCGGTCGAGATAGGCGCGGAAGACAGAATATTGCTCGGAGGTCGGCACCGCGCTGCGCTGTTCGCCCGATATGTCGGCGTTGCGGGCCAAAACCTTGCGGAAATTGCGCGAGGGCCGGAACTCGTTGGCGACGACGCGCACGGAAACGCAGGCGCGGCACTGGTCGCAGGCCGGCCGATAGGCGATCGACTGGCTGCGGCGGAAGCCGCCGTGGGTCAAGAGGTCGTTGAGATCTCCCGCCTTGTCGCCGACCAGGTGCGTGAACACCTTGCGCTCATGCCGGCCGGGCAGATACGGGCAGGGCGAGGGCGCCGTCAGGTAGAACTGGGGGGTGTCGCGCGAGTGCTGGGTCAAGGAACTTCGGCTGCCTCCGGGAGAGTAAGCATCGCGCCGCGGAGGTTAGCGGTCAATCGGTTTAAATAGGCTCAATAGGTACGCGCGGCCGGTACTACCTGGGAGCGAACCGAGTTGTTGATAACGACGGTTCCCAGCACGACATCGTGCAACAGCCGCCTGCGGCCGTTGAACAGCCCGACCAGCAGCACCAGCGGCGACAACACCGATATTGAAATCCAGAACAGCACCGCGTGCATGGCACCCAGCACGAAATAGCCCGGCGCGCCATACCAGGTGCGCAGCTCCAGATCCATCACCCGCATCCCGAGCGTCGCCGAATGCGGCCCGCCGAGCGAGGCGCCGTAATAGACCAGCGCCCAGATGATCGAGGCCGGCGACACCAGCCAGAACAGCGCCCAGCCAAGCCCGAGCGTGACGATACCGAACACCGCGATGAACAGGATCGCCAGCACGATCGGAACCGAAAGCACGATGAGATCGATCAGGAACGCGATCACCCGCCGCGTCAGCACGCCGCGGAACAATTCCGGCTGCAACCAGGGGTCGAACGCATGCGGCGGTACTCCGCCGCCGTCGTTACGCCAGGCGCCGCCCGTGTTACCCGAACCCGTGTAAGACATGATCAGCCCTCCGACTGCGTCCTCGCAGCACATGGGAACCACAACGGCGCTTGCAAGGCCTCGTCGAGATTACGTAACCGCAATATTCCGGCGATTCCGCGGCCTGGGCGGGCTTGCACCTCGGGCGATTTTGACCATCCTGCGGTCAGGCAGGATTGGTTGCGTCGGCTACAGATTGGGGCAGTCCAATGACTAATCAGGCAGAAATGCGTTGCCGATGCGGGGAAGTTCATGCGCGGGTCACGGGCGCGTCTCCGCGGACGGTGAATCGCGTGGTTTGCTATTGCGATGACTGCCAGGCGTTTGCGCAGCACCTCGGCCGGGCTGACCTGCTTGACGCGCAGGGCGGCAGTGACATCGTCCAGGTCGCGCCCGCCTCACTCACCTTCGTGCAGGGACAGCGCCGGATCGTCGGACTGCGGCTGACGCCGAAAGGCCTGTTTCGATGGTATGCGAACTGCTGCAACACCCCGCTGGGCAACACGCTCACTCCGAAAATTCCTTTCGTTGGAATCATCACGCAGGCTTTCGACAACGGCTCGCAACGCGCCGATGATATATTCGGTCCGCCAATTGGCGCTATCCTGGGAAAGTACGCGATTGGCGTGCCGCCGGCGGGCTCAACAGGCCTAAATATTTCTCTTATGTTGCGCGTCATCGCGAGCGTGCTCGGCTGGCGCTTGCGCGGAAAAGCCTGGCCGCACCCGTTCTTCAATACGAGCGAACCGATCTATCCGCTAACCGTGCTGCCGCATGAGCAGCGCGAGGCGCTCCGCCCGTTGTGCGGCCCGCATCTCAAGGCGCGGACGGGCAACTCGTAAAATTACTTCAC
>JBATYU010000615.1:0-1623 GCA_049674245.1 Bradyrhizobium sp.
GATAGTGTTGCAAAAGTCTTTTTGTCTCACCGATCACGAATTCTCCGGGCTATAGGCGCGGCGATCGAATCTTGATGTGGGGGACCACTTCATTCCGTGACGAACTTACTGCCGACTTCGGTGGCGCGTTTGAGGCTACATCGATCGACGGTTGCCGCTTGTTTTGTCGTTTAGCGGAAATTTAGTCGCGCGGCGTTTTGGGACTTTTGCAACACTATCGGCACATCTCGGACATAGTGCGATGTCCGACTTGAGTCCGTTATGCGCTGAAAAGCAGACATCCGCCGAGCGCCGCTAATGGAGTACCCGCCCCGCGGCGATGGAGTACTAGCTGTGTATAGATCGAAGCAGCACTGCGTTCCTGTGGAAATCAAGGAACTGCTTTTGGCCGCTGGTGAACGCGCCCACGTTGACGGTCTTCGCAGTGACGATACCCATCCGAAGAAGCGAGGGGCGATGCACGACGGGCGAAATGATAAGCGCGCCGTTATTTTCGAAACCGATAAATCCGCGATCGAACAAGTGGTCGATGCTCGGCGTGAGCAACAATCCATTTTCGCCATTCAAACGTTCGTCGTTAGTTGAATCGCTCCACGGCTTGCAATGGCTCGCGACTAGATGAACGGGATTTTCAACCCCTGTGATATAAGATCATTCAGGACATTGGCGAGACAAAGCCGGGCATGGCAAACCTTACCAAGTCCGTCCTGCAAAAAATGATGAAATACGCCGTCAAGATGAAATGGCGCGCGGATAACCCGGTCCTTGGAATCGAACCCTTCAAACGCGGGACGCATCACACCTGGACCGAGGGCGAGCTAAAGACCTTTGAGGCTAGATGGCCCCTGGGGACTCGTCAGAGACTCGCCTATGCGCTGTTGCTCTACACGGCGCAGCGAGTGGGTGACGTTGCAAAAATGAAGCGGTCGGACATTGTAGACAGGGAATTGCACGTCATACAGCAAAAGACCGGGGCGGAATTACATCTGCCAATCGTCACCGAGTTGGAGCGGGCAATGCGCGCCTACCCGGCCAAGGGATTGACGCTGATCGGTACCGAAGATGGCCGCCCTATGACCCGGGCCGGGCTTTCGCAGTTCATGCGCGGGGCAGTCAAGGATGCAGAGTTGCCGGCCAAGTGTGTTTCCCACGGATTGCGGAAGGCGGCGATGCGCCGGCTGGCCGAGGGCGGCAAGACCGAAAAGCAGATCGCGGCGGTATCGGGCCATAAGACCCTACGGGAGGTCGAGCGGTACACGGCGGCTGCGGATCAAAGGCGGCTGGCGCGGGATGCGATGGGGGATAAAAAGCGAACTAGACTTCCTAATCGATCCGGGGAAAGTGCCTAACGATTCAAGAAACCACTGCAAAATAAGCGTTTCTTGCGATAGAATCTATAGAAGTCGTTTAGGAATAGCGGGCCTAGACCCCCGGAAGCAGCAGTTCCGCCCGTAAACCGCCGATCGGAGCATTGCCGAGTGAAAGATTGCCGCCGTAGAGCGCGGCAAGGTCGATCACGATGGATAACCCCAATCCGGAACCCGGCTTGGACTCGTCCAGCCGCTGACCCCGGCGGGATACCTGCGCGAGCTCGGCCGCCGAGAGCCCGCGCCCGTCGTCGTC
>JBATYU010000616.1:0-2360 GCA_049674245.1 Bradyrhizobium sp.
GCGTAGGAGGCCGCTGCGCAAATGTTGCGAACTTCGGATTCGGGACACCAGTCTAGCGCTAAATCGGCGGTCCTCCGATCAATTTGGAGACAGCCGGCATCAAGCGCCCGGGGCGGTCCATGGTAACCATGAAAACGACAGCAAAAGCAAAGGCCCGGACAAATGTCCGGGCCTTTGGTAAATTTGGCGGTGCTGGAAGCGGCCGGAGCCGCTTACTCGTCCTCTTCGGGCTGCTCCTCCGGAGGCGCCAAGCCTTCGAGGCCCTTCAAAAGCTCCTCCTCGGTCATGCGCTCGACCGCGACCTCGGTGTCGTCGGCATCGACGCTGGCGCCGGCCGAGCCGATCAAGGGCACTGTATCGGGCTCAGGCTCGTCAACTTCGACGAATTTCTGCAGGGAATGAACCAACTCTTCACGCAAATCTTCGGGGGAAATGGTCGAGTCTGCAATTTCTCGCAGCGACACGACCGGGTTCTTGTCATTATCGCGGTCAATCGTAAGTTGTGAGCCGGACGAAATCATCCGGGCACGGTGAGCGGCCAACAAAACCAGATCGAACCGGTTGTCGACCTTGTCAATGCAATCTTCCACGGTGACGCGCGCCATCGCCTGTCGCTCTCTTTAATGGGTCGAATATGGTGATTGGGTCGGGTGTTATAGGTCCCGGGGCCGTTTCGCAAGACTAATTTGTGATTTGGCCTGCGCTAGCCCCTCTGTTAACCCACTTTACGGGTCGGCGCGTCCGAAGCCCGGGACACGGCTTTTGGACAACAAAACGCTTTATTGCGCCGTCTAAACTATACCTTTATTGCCCTGACCTCCCCAATCTGCGGTAGCGTCTGTCCGGACCAATCCGATGGGAGGATTTGGCAGTACGTTGAGATGCGCGGGTCCGCCGCGGCCGCGCCAAAAAAGGCTTCCCACAACTACGCGAGAAACTGAATGTCACCCACTACCAACAAGATCGCGCTCTTCATTGATGGCGCCAACCTTTATGCAACGGCCAAGACGCTCGGTTTCGATATCGACTACAAGCGCCTGCTAAAGGAATTCCAGAGCCGCGGCACGCTGTTGCGTGCGTTCTACTACACCGCAATTATCGAAGATCAGGAATACTCGTCGATCCGCCCCCTGATCGACTGGCTCGATTACAATGGCTACACCGTCGTCACCAAGGCGACCAAGGAATTCATCGACGCGAGCGGCCGCCGCAAGGTGAAGGGCAACATGGACATCGAGCTCGCCGTCGATGCGATGGAGCTCGCCGAGCACATCGATCAGATGGTATTGTTTTCCGGCGACGGTGACTTCCGCTCGCTGGTCGAGGCGGTGCAGCGCCGCGGTGTCCGCGTCACCGTGATCTCGACGATTTCGAGCCAGCCGCCGATGATCGCCGACGAGTTGCGGCGTCAGGCCGACGTTTTCACCGACCTCGTCGAACTGCAATCCAAGCTCGGCCGCGATCCATCCGAGCGTCCCGCCCCGCGCGAGCCGCGTCATCACGCGCCGCAATTCCTGCATCGCGCCACCACGATGGCGCCGAGGGGCGATGACGACGAATTCGAGTAAGGACGATCCGGCGTCAACCGGCGCCGTATCCCCTAGCTCGGAGCCCGGTCGAGATTGTCCGCTCTGCCCGCGGCTCGCGGTCTTCCGCAACGAGGCGCGCCGACGCGAACCGAATTGGTTCAACGCGCCGGTGCCATCTTTCGGCGATCCCAAGGCACAATTGCTCATCGTCGGCCTCGCGCCGGGCTTGCAGGGCGCCAATCGCACCGGGCGTCCCTTCACCGGCGATTTCGCCGGCGATCTGCTGTACGCGACGCTGCTCGAATACGGTTTTGCCAGCGGCACCTATCAAGCGCGGCCAGATGATGGGCTAAGGTTGGTCGACTGCCGGATCAGCAACGCGGTCCGTTGCGTCCCTCCGCAGAACAAGCCGCTGCCGGCGGAAATCAATACCTGCCGGCCTTATCTCGCCATGACCATCGAGACCATGCCAAGCCTGCGCGCGATCGTCGCGCTTGGCCGGGTCGCGCATGATTCCGTCCTGAAGACGCTCAATCTTCGCAGCCCGGCCGCGCCCTTTGCCCATGGCGCCGTGCATCACGCCGGCGCATTAAAGCTTTACGACAGCTATCATTGCTCGCGCTACAACACCAACACCGGCGTGCTGACGCCAAAGATGTTTCGCGGTGTGTTTGCCAAGGTAAGAACGGATTTAGATAGGGGCTCGTAGGGTGGGCAATCGGGATAGGGGGAAGTCTCACGACTTCACCCCTCCCACACCACCGGACATACGGGTCCGTATCCGGCGGTTCAGCGGATTATGCGGGTCGCTGTGCGGCGATGGAAGCCAGG
>JBATYU010000617.1:0-6111 GCA_049674245.1 Bradyrhizobium sp.
TCAGTGCGGACCAAACGAATCAACAGGCCAGGCCGGCTTCGGGGTCCCAAATTGGGACAGCGGAAGGGATCAAACAACGATCCTTCCGCCTATCGCCGGCTTGCTCGGATCAGGGCCGATATTTCACTCGACGATCTCGATGACGAATAATGAAGTGCGTTGCCGAGAAGGCCCAAGGACGTCACGAAATCACTGCCCGGTGGCGCGTATAGAGAAAGAGACGGTGGCGTTGACAGAGGACCCCACCCACGACGTCATGGACCAGCCGTGGAAGGATGCCTTCAACAAGCTCCGCTCGGAGAAAACAAGAAGGCCAAGGCCAAGTGGGTCTTTGACGAGGTCGCCGACGGCATCCGCAAGACTCCGGGCATGACCGACAGCGAGAAGGCCTCGCGCGTCGCCCGGCTGCATGATGAAATGTTCACGGAGCTGGGACTCCTGCCAAGCCGCAAGTACCCCGTCCCATACATCATGAGGTGGTGGGAGATCCTGGCTGCCAAGGCCAAGGCGAAATTGGGCTCGCCATGATCGGCTATCTCGACAATTTACCACCTCGGTTATCGACACTCGATTTCAGAGCTGACTTCCGACTGGGAGTAGGACGAGACGTGAGCACTCAATCATGGCCCTACTTTCTGAGCCGACGAAATTAGGTCTGGTAAGCACTCTACTGTTGGGCCCGGCAAGACTGCCGCGGTCGCGTAAAATCAACAGCTTACGCGACCATGAGACAACCGAAGCCTGCGACCGAGAAGCTGATTTCATTTTTTGCAGGGCGAACGAACGTTTCGTCGGTGGTGGGGTAAGGGCTGCTGTTCAGCGCAAGGGTGAAGAATGCTGATGTCGGAGGTTGTTGCTCCAGTGACTCGAACCCCCGATATTTCGGGTGCGTCCGCCAATCATGACGCGCTCTCGTGGTTGGATTTTCCGCAGCATTTGGAATGTCGCCGAGGGCGGCGAAGCAAAGCAGAACGGGCAATCGCGCCTTGATTAGGATCTACTACTCAGCCGGTCCAGACGTAGTCGCTGGCGCTGGTCTGTCAGACGCCACGCCGCCAGATAGGATACGACCAGCGCGGACAGTCCGCTGCCACCGGACAACAGGAACATCAGCAAGATTTGATATTTGACAGCCTCGAGAGGATCGAGACCCGCTAGGATTTGTCCCGTCATGATTCCGGGCAGCGTCACAATTCCTGCTGCCGACATTTGGTTGATGATGGGTAACAGGCCTCGCCGGATGGCTTCGCGCACCAGCGGCGCGATCGCTTGGCGATAGGCTTCACCGAGCGACAGTCGTGCTTCTATTGCCTGTCGCTCGCGGTGGACCGATCCTAGAAAACTATCCAGCGACAAACTGGCGGAATTCAGAACGTTGCCGAGAATGATGCCCGCCAGCGGGATCGCATAGTGTGGATCGAACCATGGCTGCGGCCGGATCGCCGTCGTCAAGGCAAGGATCGCCGTGACGAAGGTGGCAAAGCCGACACTGACAAACCCGATCACGAGGTTTGTATGGCCCCTGAACCGACGCTCCGGTCGGGCCGCCACCTCGCGCGCGGCGACGAGCATCATGACGACAACAAGGAGCAGGGTGACTGCCGGGTTGTTCAGGGAAAAGATGAAACGCAGCACATAGCCTATTGCAACGAGCTGCACGACCATTCTCGCCGCGGCGATAGCGATTTGCCGATGCAGCCGAAGCTTGAGCCAGATTGAAAGCGCCGCATCGAGGATAATCAAGGAGGCGGCGATCGAGATGTCCAGCGGCGTTAGCAGAATTGGATTCATGGCATTTCCAGATGTCCTGCAGCCATTCGATAGCGCTGATTGCCCAAGCGCTCGGCCTGGTTTGGATCGTGAGTGACCAGCAGGATGGATGCTCCCGTTGCCATTCGCTCCCGAAGGAGCGCCTCGACCCGAACGACCGATTCCTCATCTAATGGGCCGGTCGGTTCGTCCAGGAGCAAGACAGGTGGATCTGGCAGTACGGCCCTTATCAGCGAGAAGCGTTGCTTCTCACCGGTGGAGAGCTGCGCAATCGGGGCGTCCAGAAGATCGACGCGAAGCCCAAGACGAGCCGCCAGGGCTGCGACCTCGCTTCGTCTGTTTTCGGCGAAGTGTTCGATCACTCTGTCGGTCCACCACCCCGACTCCGCGGACACGTACGTGACCTGCTTTCGCCACGCCGGGGCGGACATCGAAGCGCGTTCCCTTTCATTCAGCCAAACCTCACCTTCGTTGGGGTCGAGGTCGGCGATCATGCGAAGAAAGAGACTTTTGCCAGATCCCGATGAACCGGTAATCGCGGCGCACGTACCTATGCCGAGGCTCAACTCGAACGGCCCGGCGAACTGGCTGCGGAGCTTTTTCACAAGGAGTGCCGCTTCCATCGAATTTCCTTGTCTTTCAGCGGCCCTACCTGTGTCGCCAAAATTGCTGCACCTACAATCAAGACGATCCCTCTGTCGAACAGTTGATGCCACTCGAGCTGCTGTTGCGCCGCTGCGGCGATGAGCGCCCTCGACGGCGTGATGCGAATTTACGACGCGAAAACCCTATAGTCGGGAGCCGACGCGAGGAATTGGGCGTACGCATCGGCATCGGGCGGAGTGAATTTTTCTGCCAATGGATTGCGGCGGCGCAAAGTCGCTCCCATGTCATCCAGAAGCTCATCGAAATGCTTGAAGTGATAGGGCGCGACGCAAAGTCCGCCGTAAACGCTTGCCGCCGGCCTCTCCACGCGTTTAAAGTGCAGCATCATGTCGATATTTTTATGCATCTCGTCGTCGGTCGGTTGTTTTGCTAATTGACGGTCGGCGTAACGCACGAGCCAGTTAGCGGCCATCTCGGCGCAGAGGACCGTGCAGAAGCTCGAATTGAAGCCCACAAAGCCCATGTCGGGAAGATCGGGATTGGCGATGAAACGATAGAGCCGATACTGACCATCGGCTTCTACGAGCTTGGCGTGATAGACGTCCGGTATGAACGGGACGCCAAGCTTGAAGCCGATAGCGAGGATGACGACGTCGGCATCAACACGTTCACCACCGGTCATGACGATTGTTTTGCCATCATAGCGTTGGAACGTGCCGCGGATGGCCCTAATCCGGCCATCGGCCACCATCGGAAAGAAGCCGGGCGTTGCGATCGGGACCGAACAATTGACCCCATCCTCGATGCGTCCCGTGGGGACCATGTCGCATTTTTTCAGCTTCAACTGAAACTTCAGGAGGGCCTCAAGCCCACGCCAATTTGCCCACACCAGGGGCTTGGCGATCGCATGGGCCACGCGTGACGCAGCGCTTAGGCCCCAGGCGCGGAACATTTCTTCCTGAGCGCGGATGTAGAGAATACGTTTGAAATTGATTAGTCCGCCGATGAAGTAGGGAATTCGCCAGACCGGTTCGAGGTACACCATCATCACTTCGCTCGCACCGGCGTTGACCGAGTTGACGGCTATGTCCGTTCCCGATTTCGAGCCCCCGAGCACGACGACCTTCTTGCCTTTGACCAGCATTGAATCGGTATGTTGTGCCGAATGAAGTATTTCCCCGCCTGCGGCCTTGAAATCGTCTTCGCCAGGAATGCTTAGGGTCCGTCGTTCGTTGAACTGGCCTGTGCAAACAGCGACGAAATCGAAGTCTTCCAGGGCGGTGCTGGAATCGGGATTTTGAATCTTCAGCGTCCAACCGGGCAAACCGGAGTCGCGACGCGCCATGCCAACTACCGTGGTGTTGAAGCGCATACGCGGCATCAGTCCATGGTCTTTGGCGTAGTCGGTCAGATAAGCATGAACTTGAGGCCCATTCGGCCATTCCGGGTAGGAGTCAGGCATTGGCTTGTCGGTATATCGATAGAGATCTTTGGGGCTTTGTGTCTGCACTTCGGGATAGGAACGTGCGGGCTCCCAGACACCACCAAGATCGCCGCTACGTTCGAGTATAGTTACATTGTGCCCGCGCGCTTTGAATACCTTTGCTGTGGTAAGGCCCGCAATGCCTGCGCCAATGACGCAAATATTCTTCTGCTTGACCATGATCCCCTCCCAATTCGAATGGCCTCGCAATAGCGACGAGCGTCGCCTGCTTCCGGATGAAGCTCGACCGCCAACATCAGCCCGCGTCCGCGCACTTCACGGATGGTGTTGGCAGGCTCGATTAGCCTTTATCAGGCAATCGGCGAAGCTAGGCGCCGGTAGAATTGCTTACCTGCCCGCAAGGTTCATTGTGCTTTCGAGTTATACTCAGTTCGCTGAATGAGTATAACGTGATTTGCGGCGACCCTTGAGTGGCCTCAGCTTCTCGATGCAAGTTTTGCGGGAGGCGTGTGCACTCGGGCCGTCGTGTGCAACGTGTGTGCACTGAGAATTCGAAAGCGCGGTTTTCGCTTCCAATCTGGACATAAATGATCCTAGAAGAACCAATCTGCGGAAGTTCGATCGCGGCAAATTTCTTCAGTCGGTCCAATCAAATATGGGATCGAGTGTAGACAAAATAGATCAATAGAATGAAAGACTTACGCTGGAAGTTCTCTACGGCGCCCATGATGGATTGGAGCGAGAGTTCAAGTTTCTCAAGCGGTTAGAAGGCCGCGTGTGCACGACGTGTGCACCGAGAGATCAAAGAAAATCTAGCCACAACCAACGTGACCCACAGGGTTGCCCTCATTCCATTTGATCTTGTTTTTCGGAACGACAATTCTCGTGCCAATACCGCGGTGGATTCGTCCTAACGGCTCGTCGTCACGGGGATCGGTGATGATAGCGATGTATTCCCCATCCCCAGTTGTCTCAAAGGCATCAGCCCAATAAGCGTCTGCTTCACCGCAACACAACACTGCGGGGTTATCAGGCTGCTTTAATTCCTGATACCATCTTTTCAAATCAACGTTGGCCGGATCGTCCCATTGGCCAAGGTCGCGAGCATTCATCGACATACTGGTAAACAGCGCGACTACAACGCCCAAGATAATTTTGATGACAGCGTTGCGAGCCATGCTTCGAGCCCAGTGACGAGCGATCAGGGAATGCACGCCAAGTCGAAGTCAAAATTTAGGCGGATGGGAACGAAACCCATTCAGCATAGTTGAGGAGGCAACTCGGCGGCGTTTGCCTCGCCTGCACGTTATCGAGCCGTTGTCCGAAAAACGAGATAAATGATAGCAACGCGCTCGCGATTCGGAGGAGTCATGACTACGCTACGGCAACGAGCCGGTAACCGGCTAGCTACGCCTCCCAAGCTACAACCGACCGCTAAACTTCCGACTCGGAGCTTTCCAATTCAACGCTCAGTTCAACAATTGAGTAACGACCTTGACGCACTTAACGAGCGGATCACAGAGCTAGAACAAGAAGGTCATCGGGGTCATGCGATGGAAGTGTTGAAAGCAAATGCGATGGACTTCGCACGTCGGATCGATGAACTTCGTAGCATACTGGTTGTTGTACCGGCCAAAAAAGGTCGGTCTTCGTAAGCTAACACCCTCGATGAGTTGAGTGGCCGACGAACGACACCACATTCCGAACTGAATGCGCCGTGATAAAAGCCCGCTCTCAAAAAAAGAGGATTCGAAATGGCCAAGAAGGTAGTTCGCCGCGCATGGACTAAAGACGAGTTTCGATTATTGAAATCGATGGCGCGGGAAAAACGAGGCGTCAAGAAAATCGCCAAAGCGTTGAAGCGAACCGTTGGCGCAACGCATGCGATGGCAGTTAAGCGTCGAGTGTCCTTGAGCACGCGGGGATGAAACCGGGACTCTAATTGGCCTCCGGCCGCTTTGTTCGCACCAGCCCAGACCAGCCTCCCGGCCGAGAAGGGTAAGTTTTCCCATTTTGGGCACGTGTGTATTTTCTTGGGGTCCGGTCGCAAGGGTCAAACCGCCAAAGATGGAGGGTCCCCCGGGCGGCGTCGGAAGCATGTCCCGCTTGGGTCGAGAAATCGATCTCTACGAGCAACAAGTTCTGAGGCACAAATGCGTCGTCGCGACCGTGCCTTGCTTGCGCCACAACCCGCGCACGATTGTGGCTTGCAGCATGGGCTCAGTCGCATCCGACAAGTCATTTTTCTGCCGTACTGGATCAACATCGTCCAAGACGGCTTCAGTTTGTAC
>JBATYU010000618.1:0-39145 GCA_049674245.1 Bradyrhizobium sp.
GATTGGGATTGGGATCCGCCACGGCCTGTTCGACCGGCCGATCGATACCGTGGGTCCAGTCCGCCGGACCGAGGACGCCGGTCAGCGGCCCCGCGCCATCGACAACCGGCTCTCTGAGACGAAACCACGCCATCCCGTCGCCGGCCCGCGCTTCCATCGCGTCCATGAACCAGGGCCGGCCATGAGGCGCTCTTCGCGTTCGCTCCGGCAGCAACGTCGGTTCGATGCGCTTGGCGCTGCGATCCGGCAAGCCGGCAACGGCGATCTGCCGTTCCCGCGACAACGTCACGCGCGCCATCGCGCAAGGCTGCGTTTCATCGCCGGGCCAGAGGACGTTGTCGACGACCGTGACGCGTCCACCGGTGGCGACGGTGGCCGGTTGCGTTCGCAATGCGGCAAGCGGCGTCGGCCGCAGATACCATACCGCCACGCCGATGGCCGTGCCCCAATCCCGGTCGGCTGCCATCGCCTCGACTTCCGCGGTGAGCAGGCTCGCGACCGCTCCGCCTTGCAATCCTGCGAATGGGCCGGCGGCAAGCGGCGACGGTTGCCAGCAATGCAGGCCGGGCAGGGGTGAAAAAATCGTCACATCGATGGTCCAAAGGTGAGTAAGATTGATCAATCCGGTTACATCGTCGATGGCTTGTGCCTTCAGCAAGCGCTAAGTTTTCATCCGGCATGAAAAAAATTCATTCCAAGAACACGCTGGCATCTCCGCTGCGGTCGATCCCGCCGCTCGCGGCGCTGCTGGCCTTTGAGCGGGCATCGTCACGGCTGAGCTTTAGGCTTGCCGCGCGCGATCTCGCGCTCAGTCCGTCCGCCATCAGCCACCAGATTCGCGGTCTCGAAACATTGTTCGGCGTAAAACTGTTTCAGCGCGGTACGCGGTCGGTGCAACTGACCAGGGACGGTCAGGAATATCTCGAAGCGGTCACACCCGCGCTCAAGCTCTTGAATGACGCGAGCCGCGAGCTGATGCTCAAACGCCGCGAGCACAAGGATGAACTCCGCATCAGCGCGACGCCGTTCTTCACCAGCGTGGTCCTGATGCCGGCTCTTGCCGATTTCAGGCGACGCCATCCTGAGCTGACCTTGCGGATCGAGGCGACACATCAATATGCCGACTTTGCCGATCGCTCGATCGACGCTGCCATTCGCTACGGGCGGGAACATTCCGCAGGCCTTCGGTTCGATCCGCTGGTGAAAGTCCGGGGATTGCCGGTATGTGCGCCGTCGCTGGTGAGATCGGGCCTGCGCAAACCCAAAGACCTCACCGGTCGCACCCTGATCCATCTGGCGGCGCAGCCCAGGGCCTGGCCTTCATGGCTCGCCGCGATCGGGCTGCCGGATCTGGTTCCGGAAGGCAATCTGTGGTTCGACACGGTGCCCGCGATGTTGGAGGCAGCCGAACACGGACTTGGCGTCACGCTGGCGATGGCTCCCTTGATCAAAGTCCGGCCGGGTTTTGGCAAGACGCTGGTCGCGCCGTTTGATCTTGAGGCCGGAACACAGGAAACGCTCTATCTCGTGTCGCGCGCCGAGCAGGCCAAGGATGCGCGGATCGCCGCATTGCGGCGCTGGATCGGCAAGGCCGTGGACGTCGCGATCGGCAGCACTCGCTGAAAAGGCCGCGATCAGACGGTCAACTGCCGCGCCGGGCAGTCGCGGCGACGGCCGCGGCGGCAGTACGGTTCTCGACGCCGAGCTTGGCGTAGATCTGCTCGAGATGCTTGTCGACCGTCCGTGGGCTTAGCCCCAGGATCTGGGCAATGTCGCGGTTGGTCTTGCCCTTGGAGAGCCAGGCCAGCACCTCGCCCTCGCGCAGGGTGAGGCCAAGTTCGCTTGAAAATTCAGCAGGCAGGCCGGCGCCGGCATCTTTGGCCAGCCGCAGCAGGAATTCATTCGGGCCGGCCTTGCCCATGTAATGCAGCCGCAGCTGCGGATTGTCGGGAAACGACGCCATCGCCGGTGTCTTCGAACCGCTTCTGCTTTCTTGCGTCTGTTCCAGCCATTGCAGCAGCGCATCCGGCAGCACGAGGTCGTCGCTCGCCGGCAAGCCAAGATTGTCAGACAATAATTTCTGCGCCTGCGGCGTCGCCCACATGACCTTGCCCTGCCGACTGACGGCGAGCAGAAATCGCCCCGAGACGTCAAGCGCTGCGCGTGCGCTTTGCGTCAGCCGCGCGTTGGCGAGGTGAACCCTGATCCGCGCCAGCATCTCCTCGATCACGATCGGCTTGGTGACATAGTCGACGCCGCCGGCCTCCAGTCCGCGCACGATGTGCTCGGTTTCGGCGAGCCCGGTCATGAAGATCACGGGTACGTTGGAGGGGCCCGCCTCACGCTTGAGGCGCCGGCAGGTTTCAAAGCCATCCATGCCCGGCATCACGGCATCAAGCAGGATGATGTCGGGCGTGATCTGGTCGACGATGCGCATCGCGGCCGCGCCATCCATCGCGACCATCACTGTCATGCCCGCGCCGTCGAGCGCGTCCGTGAGCAGACGCAACGTTTCCGGCGAATCATCGACGACCAGCGCGACGTCGCGCTTTTTGGGTTCAGTGGTCATAGCTGTGCAGAGTCTTCAGGGTTGCCATGTACTGATCGAGATCGAAGCGGTCGACCAGGACGCGCATTTGCGAGACGAAGTCGGCATGCTCAGGGTGCTCGCTGCCGATCTCATCGAGCTTGACCTGGATGGCCCTGATATAGCCGATTTGCCCGAGCCCGATCAGCTCCTCGACATGTCTCACCGGCGGCCGCGAGCCGGAATCCGGTTTCCAGCGCGGCACCACGATCTGGTCGGTCTCATACCGCCATTCGAGCTTGAGAAGCTGACGGATCGTTTCCAAAAGCCTTGGAATATCGATCGGCTTCATCAGATAGTCGTCGTGGAACGGCTGCGCCAGCGGCGCCCCGTGCGCCTCCAGCGCGCTCGCCGAAACCATCAGGATGCGGGCCTGATGATGCCCGGTCGAACGTAGCGTCTCCGCCACCGTCCATCCGTCCATGCCCGACATTGAAATATCGAGAAGGAACAGGTCGGGCCGGCAATGCTGCGCCATCGCAAGACAGCCGGGTCCGTCTGGCGCGCTCAACAGGATGAAGCCGAGCGGCGTCAGCACTTCGCGCAACAGGTCGCGATGGACGGGATCGTCGTCGGTGACCAGGATGGTCTTGCGCGGGCCGAGATAGCCGAACACCGGCGCCTCGACCGGGGCAATCCGCGTTGGATTGGTCACCTCCGAGAGCAGGATCTTCACGCGAAAAGTGCTGCCGGTGCCGACCATGCTTGTTACCTTGATGTCGCCGCCCATCACGCCGGCGAGCAGTCGGCTGATGGTAAGGCCAAGGCCGGTACCGGTCTGCGGCTGCGAGACGCCCAGCGCGCCGCGCTCGAACGGTGCAAAGATGCGTTCGAGATCGGTTGCCTGAATTCCCGGGCCGGTGTCGATCACCTCGAATTCGGCAACGGGACTGCGGTAGTGCACGACGAACCGCACGCTGCCCGTTTGCGTGAACTTGATGGCATTCGACAAGAGGTTGATCAGGATCTGGCGCAGCCGCTTCTCGTCGGCATAGACCACGACCGGCAGCACCGCCGGCCGCTTGAAAACGAAGTCGATGCCCTTGGCGGCAGCCTGCAGGCGAAACATGCCGACCAGCTGATCGAGGAATTCGCTCAAGCGAACCTCGTCCCGCGACAGATACAGCCGGCCGGCCTCGATCTTGGAGATGTCAAGGATGCCGTCGATCAGGCCGGACAGATGATCGGCGCTGCGGCGGACCACGCGCACCTGCTCGCGCGGTTTTGCGTTCAGGCTCGCATCCTGCTCCAGCAATTGCGCGTAACCGGAAATGGAATTCAGCGGCGAGCGCAGTTCATGGCTAAGTCCGACGACATAGCGGCTCTTGGCGAGATTGGCTGCTTCGGCGACTTCCTTGGCGCGCTGCAATTGGGCATCGGTTCGCTTGTGCGCGTCGATTTCCTGGATCAACAGCGTGGTCTGCCGCCGCGTTTCGGCCTCCGCCGCGCGGCGGCTTTGCTGCGCCAGCACGAACAGCCAGGTGACGACACCGATGATGATGGTGAGCGCAAAGAACACCTTCCAGAGCACATCGGATACCAGGAGCTTGTCGGCGTGCACCGTCGCCGATGTCTGCAGGTAGATCAGGCCGAGCGTCAGCGCGACTAGCCCAGCGGAAACCGCGAACACGCCGAGATAATGCCCGAGCTGCGAATTGATCCGGGCATAGATCGGCTGCGGCAGCAATTTGCCCAGCGTTTCCGAGAACTGCGTTTGTATTCTTGCGTGCGGCTTGCAAAGATCGTGGCAGCGCGCGTCGAGCGAGCAGCACAGCGAGCAGATCGGCCCGGCATAGGCCGGGCATGACGCAGTATCCTCGGGCTCGAACGTATGCTCGCAAATGCAGCACTGGATCGCTTCGATATTCTGCCAGCTCCGCTTCGGCTTGCGTGCGATGTAATATCTGCCGTCGGTGGCGTAGGCGATCATCGGCGCCGCGACAAAGGCGACCGCCAGCGCCACGAACGGCGCCAGCGCTTTCGCAGTCGGTCCGAACAGGCCGTAGAACGCCGCGATGGAAACCACGGTTGCGATCGTCATCGCGCCGACGCCGACCGGATTGATATCGTAGAGATGCGCGCGCTTGAACTCCATGTGCTGCGGGCGCAAGCCCAGCGGCCTGTTGACGACGAGGTCGGAAACCAGCGCGCCGACCCAGGCGATCGCGACGTTGGAGTACAACGCGAGCGTCTGCTCGAGCGCCTTGTAAACGCCGATCTCCATCAAGAGCAGCGCAACGACGACGTTGAAGACCAGCCAGACCACGCGGCCGGGATGGCTGTGGGTGAGACGCGAGAAGAAGTTCGACCAGGCGATCGAGCCGGCATAGGCGTTGGTGACGTTGATCTTGAGCTGCGAGAGAATGACAAACGTGCCGGTCAGGGCGAGCGCGAGATCGGGTTGCGACAGTACGTAACGGAAGGCTTCGAGATACATGTGCGCGGGTTCGGCGGCATGTTCGTAGGTGACGCCATGGCTCAGGGCAAAGAACGCCAGGAACGACCCCGCCAACAGTTTGAGCGCGCCGAGCACGATCCAGCCGGGACCGGCGGTTAGCAGCGCGATCCACCACGAGGTTTTGCTGGTTCGCCGGTCGCGCGGCAGGAAGCGCAGGAAGTCAACCTGTTCGCCGATCTGCGCCACCAGCGAGAACACCACGGATGCGGCGGTGCCGAACAGCAGCAAATCGAGATGGCCGCCGGGGTTGCCGTGCTCACCGGCGAATTTCGTCCATTCCGCAAAGGAGTGCCGGCTGGCGTAAGCGATCGCCGCAAAGGGGAGGATGTGAAGGACGATCCAGACCGGCTGTGTCCACAACTGAAAACGGCTGATCAGCGTGATGCCGTGGGTGACCAAAGGAATAATGACGACGGCGCTGACCAGATAGCCGATCGGGCGCGGGATGCCGAAGCACATTTCCAAGGCAGTTGCGAGAATAACCGCCTCGATCGCGAAGAAGATGAAGGTGAAGGAGGCGTAGATCAGCGAGGTGATGGTCGAGCCGATGTAACCGAAGCCGGCGCCGCGCGTTAAGAGATCGATGTCGATGCCGCATTTTGCGGCATGATAGGCAATCGGCAGACCACAGCAGAAAATGATGACGCTGACGACAAGAATGGCCGCGGTGGCGTTGGTGACGCCGTAATTGAGCGTAATCGTGCCGCCGATCGCCTCCAGGGCCAGGAACGAGATCGCGCCAAGCGCGGTGTTGGCGACACGGGCGGCGGACCATCGCCGCGCGCTTTTGGCGGTGAAGCGCAGCGCGTAGTCTTCCAACGTCTGGTTGGCAACCCATTGATTATATTGGCGCCTGACGCGGTCTATCCGCTGCCGCCCTGCCACTTATGTTGCTCCTTGACCGAACACCCCTCGCAAGATTCGTACCAAAACCTACGTCGCTATTTTGCGGTGCAATATACGCGATCTTGCGTATCTGTGCACCGCACAAATTCGGCAATCCTTGCCTGACCAATCGCGTGTCCTCGAACAAAAATGGGGTGCTCATGTCAGACGAAACCAAACGGGGCCTGCAGTCTCCGCTCCGGCGCAAATTGCTGATGGGAATGGCCGCGTTGCCGGCGATCACGATGCTGCCGCGCTCGTCATTGGCGGACGTTCCGGCAACTTCCGCAGTCAACACCACCGGTCTTGCGGTGACCGATACGGAAGTCACGGTTGGTATCCTTCACTCCGTCACCGGCACCATGGCGATTTCGGAAACCGGTTCGGTGGAAGCGGAAAAGCTCGCGATCGAGCAGATCAATGCCGCCGGCGGCGTACTCGGCCGCAAGATCAAGTTCATTCAGGAAGACGGCGCGAGCGACTGGCCGACCTTCGCCGAGAAGGCGAAGAAGCTGCTCGTCAACGACAAATGCGCGTCGGTCATGGGTTGCTGGACGTCCGCCTCGCGCAAGGCGGTGCTGCCGGTGTTCGAGCAGTATAACGGCATGCTCTATTATCCAACCTTCTATGAAGGTCTCGAGCAATCCAAGAACGTCATCTATACCGGCCAGGAGGCGACGCAACAGATCATCGCCGGCCTCGATTGGGTCAACAAGACCAAGGGCGCGAAGACCTTCTACCTGCTCGGCTCCGACTACATCTGGCCGCGCACCTCCAACAAGATCGCCCGCAAGCATATCGAGGGCCATTTGCAGGGCGCCAAGGTGGTCGGCGAGGAATATTTCCCACTCGGCAGCACCCAGTTCAACTCGGTCATCAACAAGATCAAGCTTACAAAACCCGACGTGATCTACGCCATCATCGTCGGCGGCTCGAACGTCGCCTTCTACAAGCAGCTCAAGGCGGCCGGTGTCGACCTGTCAAAACAGACGCTGCTGACGATCTCGGTGACCGAAGACGAAATCGACGGTATCGGCGGCGAAAACATAGCGGGCGCTTATGCTTGCATGAAATACTTCCAGTCGCTCGACAATCCCAACAACAAGACCTTCGTGCCGGCGTTCAAGAAGATGTGGGGCGAGAAGACCGTGATCGGCGACGTGACCCAGGCGGCCTATCTCGGCCCGTGGCTGTGGAAGCTCACGGCCGAAAAAGCCGGAAGCTTCGACATCGACAAGATCGCCGCGGCTTCGCCAGGGGTGGAGTTCAAGGGTGCGCCGGAAGGCTATGTCCGCATCCACGAGAATCATCACCTCTGGTCGAAGACCCGGGTCGGCAGAGCCAAGGCGGACGGCCAGTACGAGCTGATCTATGAGACCGCCGACCTCGTCGAGCCGGATCCGTTCCCCAAGGGCTACCAGTGAGGATGCTTCTCACCTGACGCTCGCGCGCTCTCCAAAAGATCTCAGCGTGGACCGACCGGCCCACGCCTGACCCTTCGCGTCGGGGCAACGGCACGCGACTTCGGAATTGGACTCGTCGGAGCAAGGATCATGTTCGGTGACTATTCGATCGGCGACCTCGGCGCCATTCTCGCGATGCAGGGCTTTGCCGGCCTGATCCTGTTCTCCGTCTACGTGCTGATGGCGCTGGGGCTTGCCATTATCTTCGGCCAGATGGGCGTCATCAACATGGCGCATGGCGAGTTCATGATCTTGGGCGCCTACGTCACCTGGATGACGTCGAACGCATTTCAGCAATATCTGCCCTCGCTGTTTCCCGGCTATTTCTTCGTCGCGATGACGCTGGCGTTCATCGCCTCCGGCTCGCTCGGCATGCTGGTCGAATGGGGGCTGATACGACATCTCTACAAGCGCCCGCTCGACACGCTGCTCGCAACCTGGGGGTTGAGCCTGATCCTGCAGCAGGCCTACCGCTCCATTTTCGGCGCGCGCGAGGTCGGCGTCGAATTGCCGGATTGGATGATGGGTTCGTGGCAAGCGACTGATTCCATCCAGATTCCGATCAACGGCATGTTCGTGATGGGGTTGACCATCCTGATCACGATTGCCGTCGCTTACGTGCTGTTCTGGTCGCGCTGGGGCAGGCAGGTTCGCGCCGTCGTGCAGAACCGCGTGATGGCGGGCGCCGTCGGCATCAACACCGAGAAGGTCGATCGCTATACCTTCGGCCTCGGTTGCGGCATCGCCGGCATCGCGGGTTCTGCCTTCACCATGATCGGCTCGACCGGGCCGACCGCCGGCCAGCTCTATATCGTCGATACCTTCCTGGTCGTCGTGTTCGGCGGCGCGGCCAGCCTGCTCGGCACCATCGCTTCCGCCTTCACTATCTCGCAGACCCAATCGACCTTGGAGTTTTTCCTCTCGGGGTCGATGGCCAAGGTCATCACGCTGCTTGCGATCGTCGCCATCCTGATGATGCGGCCGCAGGGGCTGTTCGCGCTCAAGGTCCGCAAATAAGAACAAGGCACGGTCATGATCATCAACTCGCGCTTTTTCGACCGCTCCGAACTGATCGGCTTTGTGGCGCTGGCGCTCTTGCTCTTCGTCATCCTGCCGCTGACGCTGGACGTATTTCGCCTCAACCTGGTCGCCAAATATCTCACCTACGCCTTTGTCGCCACTGGACTGGTGCTGTGCTGGGGCTATGGCGGCATCCTGAGCCTAGGGCAGGGGGTGTTTTTCGGCCTCGGCGGCTACTGCATGGCGATGTATCTCAAGCTAGAAGCCTCGAGCGTCGCGAACACCAAGATCCAGTCGACCCCGGGCATTCCCGACTTCATGGACTGGAATCAGATCACGCGACTGCCATTGTTCTGGAAGCCGTTCCACAGCTTTCCGTTCACGATTGCCGCGATCATCCTGGTGCCGGCGTTCTTCTCCTTCATCATTGGTGCGGCGATGTTCAAGCGCCGGGTCGGCGGCGTCTATTTCGCCATCATCACGCAGGCGATCGCCGCGATCCTCACCATCCTGATCGTCGGTCAGCAGGGTTATACCGGCGGCATCAACGGCATCACTGATCTGCGCACCTTGCACGGCTGGGACATCCGCACCGACCACGCAAAATTCATCCTGTATTTCGTCGAGGTGATACTGCTGTTCGGCTGCATCGTGGCGGCGCAGTTCATTCGCCTTACAAAACTCGGGCGCATCCTGGTGGCGATGCGCGAGAAGGAGGATCGCGTCCGCTTCTCCGGCTATAGCGTCGCCAACTTCAAGATTTTTGCATTTTGCGCGGCGGCGACATTCGCGGCAATCGGCGGGGCGATGTTCACGCTGGAGGTCGGCTTTATGTCGCCGTCTTTTGTCGGCATCGTGCCCTCGATCGAGATGGTGATCTACACCGCAGTCGGCGGCCGGATGTCGATCTTCGGCGCGGTGTGGGGCTCGCTGCTGGTCAATTTTGCCAAGACCAGTCTGTCGGAATCCTTTCCGCAGCTCTGGCTGTTTGGCCTCGGCGCACTGTTCATTGCCATCGTGCTGGCATTCCCGAACGGCCTATCCGGAATCTGGCTGGACCACGTGCAGCCGCACATCGATCGGTTGATCGCTTCGCGCAAATCCAAAGCCGGCTGGAACGACGGTTCGGTAGCCGACGGCGCGCCGGCCGAATGAGGAGATCATCATGCTGATCGGTCATCAACCCAAGGAATTCCTGCTCGCGGTCGAGGCGCTCACGGTTTCCTTCGACGGCTTCAAGGCAGTCAACGATCTCTCCTTCTATGTCGAGGAGAACGAAATCCGCGTCATCATCGGCCCCAACGGCGCCGGCAAGACCACCGTGCTCGATCTGATCTGCGGCAAGACCAAGGCGACGTCGGGCTCGATCCAGTTTCGCGGCAAGGAGCTCACGAAGATGAAGGAAAACCAGATCGTCCAGGCCGGCGTCGGGCGCAAGTTCCAGACGCCGTCGATCTTCGACGATCTCACGGTGTTCGAGAACCTGGAGATTTCATTCCCACGCGGACGCACGGTGTTCGGCTCGCTCACCTTCCAGCGCGATGCAGCGGTCAAGGAGCGGGTCGAGGAGGTCGCCGAGATGATCTTCCTGAAAGATCGTCTCGACGTCTATGCCGACCAGTTGAGCCACGGCCAGAAGCAATGGCTCGAGATCGGCATGCTGCTGATCCAGAACCCCGATTTGCTCATGCTCGACGAGCCGGTCGCCGGCATGAGCGTCAGCGAACGCGCCAAGACCGCCGAACTGCTCAACCGCATCATCAAGGACCGTTCGGTGCTGGTGATCGAGCACGACATGAAATTCGTCGAGGACATCGCGCACAAGGTCACGGTGCTGCACCAGGGCCAGATCCTGTCGGAGGGCACGATGGAGAAGGTGAAGAACGATCCCAAGGTCATTGAAGTCTATCTCGGGCACTAGAGCATGATCCCGGAAAGTGGAGTCCGGTTTGCGGACAAGATCATGCTCAACGAAAGGTAGGGAGTCCAAGAATGCTGACGATTTCCGATCTGCATGTTGCCTACGGCCAGAGCGAGGTGCTGCACGGCCTCAACGTCAACGTCGCCCCCAACGAGATCGTCGCGATCATGGGCCGCAACGGCATGGGCAAGACCACGCTGATGAAGTCGTTGATGGGAATTCTGCCGAGCAAGAGCGGCTCGGTGACCATGGAAGGCGCCGAACTCTCGACGCTGAAGAGTTATGAGCGCGTCGCGAAAGGCCTCGCCTATGTGCCGCAGGGCCGCATGATCTTCTCCACCATGACGGTGAAGGAGAATATCGAAACCGGTCTTGTCGCATCTGGCGAAACCGAAGTGCCCGGCGATATCTATGAGCTGTTTCCGGTACTCCTCGAGATGAAAGGCCGCCGCGGCGGCAATCTGTCGGGCGGTCAGCAGCAGCAGCTCGCGATTGCTCGCGCGCTCGCCACCAAGCCGAAGATGCTTCTTCTGGATGAGCCGACCGAAGGCATTCAGCCCTCGATCATCCGCGAGATGGCACGCACCTTGAAGCGCATTCGCGACCAGCGCGGGCTCTCGATCGTGGTGTCCGAGCAAGTCCTGAGTTTCGCGCTCGATATCGCCGACCGCGTGCTGGTGATCGAGAACGGCGAGATCGTCCGCGGCGACGCGCGCGAGACTGTCGATGCCGCGCAAATCTCGAAATATCTGTCAGTTTGAATGAGACTATTGCTTGTAAACAAGGGAGCTTTGAGATGCCAGAGACACTGATCAAGGTCGATCTCACGAAATCGGCTTACGAAAACGACATGATCCACAACCGCTGGCATCCCGACGTCCCGATCGTGGCGTGGGTCGGGCCGGGTGACGATTTTATCATCGAGACCTATGACTGGACCGGCGGCTTCATCAAGAACAACGATTCCGCCGATGACGTGCGCGACATCGATCTATCGATCGTGCATTTCCTCTCTGGTCCGATCGGCGTCAAGGGCGCCGAGCCCGGCGATCTCCTGGTGGTCGATCTGCTCGACGTCGGGCCGCTGAAGGAGAGCCTGTGGGGTTTCAACGGTTTCTTCTCGAAGAAGAACGGCGGCGGCTTTCTGACCGATCACTTCCCGCTGGCGCAGAAGTCGATCTGGGACATCCATGGCCTCTACACTTCGTCGCGCCACGTGCCCGGCGTGAGCTTTGCGGGTCTCATCCATCCCGGCCTGATCGGCTGCTTGCCCGATCCGAAGTTGCTCGCGAAATGGAACGCACGCGAAGCCGAGTTGATCGCGACCAACCCGACCCGGGTGCCTGGACTTGCAAATCCGCCGTTCGCTCCGACCGCGCATGGCGGCCGCGCGAAAGGCGACATCAAGGCCAAGATCGGCGCCGAAGGGGCGCGCACGGTGCCGCCGCGCGAGCATGGCGGCAACTGCGACATCAAGGATTTGTCGCGCGGCTCGAAAATCTATTTCCCGGTCTATGTGCCCGGCGGCGGTCTCTCGATGGGCAATCTGCATTTCAGCCAGGGCGACGGCGAGATCACCTTCTGCGGCGCCATCGAGATGGCCGGCTGGCTGCATCTCAAGGTCGACATTATCAAGGACGGCGTGGCCAAATACGGCATCACGAATCCGATCTTCAAGCCGTCGCCGATCACGCCAAACTACAAGGATTATCTGATCTTCGAAGGCATCTCGGTCGACGAAGCGGGCAAGCAGCATTACCTCGACGTCCATATCGCCTATCGGCAGGCCTGCCTGAACGCGATCGAGTATCTGAAGAAATTCGGCTATTCAGGCGCGCAGGCCTATTCGATCCTCGGAACCGCGCCGTGCCAGGGCCATATCTCCGGCGTGGTCGACGTGCCCAACGCCTGCGCCACACTGTGGCTGCCGACGGAAATTTTTGATTTCGACGTGATGCCGTCTTCGGCTGGGCCCATCAAGCATATCAAGGGCGACATCCAGATGCCCTTGTCGCAAGACAAATAGTTCGCCCCGCGTGAAGGATGCGGGACGGCGCGGTTCTGCCGCCCCGCAGCCACCGCCGGGATATCTAAGTTCGACGCGCGCAGGGGAGAAAGATGCCGGTCTATGAGTATCTTTGCAATGAGTGCGGGCCGTTCACGGACATGCGGCCGATGGCCGAATGCGACTTACCGCAGGATTGTCCGCAATGCGACAGTTCCTCGCCGCGCGTAATCCTGACCGCGCCGAACTTCTTCTGCATGCCCTCCGACAGGCGCAAGGCGCACACCACCAACGAGCGCAGCGCCAACGCGCCGAAGACGCTCGGCGAATACAAGGCCTCGCACGGACTGGGCTGCGGCTGCTGTTCGACCAAGCCGTCGCGGCTCGTGAAGCGAACCAGGAGCGGCGCCAAGAGCTTTCCGACCGAGCGGCCCTGGATGATCAGCCACTAGACTAGATCTTAAGGACACCGTTCTGCGCCGGCTCAGTACGACGATCTTTGCCTGATCCGGCCGACAGCGGCGTGGATTTCGGTCCATGCAGGCTTGTCCGGCGCGAATTGCCGCCGCAGGTATGACACCAGCTCCGCGATCTGATCGTCGTTCATGCTGTCCTTGAACGCGGGCATGTAGCCGAGATCGCTCGAGGCGGGTTGAACGATGCCGTGCAGGATCAGCTGGATCAGATTGTCAGGCACGGTGCTGTGCAAATTGCTGTTCAGCGCCAGCGACGGCCGGCTGCCGAACAGCGGCGGGCCGCCGACCTCGTGGCACACGGCGCAGGCCCCCATATAGAGACGCGCGCCGCCAGAGGAGGCCACGGTCACCGCCGTACTGGCCTCGAGCTTCCTTGCAAGAGCCTCCTGCGCCGGCCTGTCGACTGCGGTCTCGTTGAACGAACCGAGATAGACCGCGATGGCGCGGATGTCCTGATCTGGCAAGGCCGTAAGCTCCTTCACTACGGGCGCCATCGGTCCCGCAGCCACGCCGTGAAAGCGGGATTCGCCTGTTCGCAGGTAAGAGAATAACTCGTCCTCGCTCCACGGGATCGGTGCCTGCGAGAGCGAGGTCAGCGCCGGTGCTTCCCAGCCTTCCGAAAGACCGCCGGCGAGATAGGCGTCGTGCTTTTCCGCGCCCAGCGCGTTGCGCGGCGAATGGCAGGCGCTGCAATGGCCAAAACCCTCGACCAGATAGGCGCCGCGATTCCAGATTTCCGATTTTGTAAGGTGCGCCCCGAAGCTGCGCGGCTGATGGAACAGCGCGTTCCACCCGGCGAGCAGCGGCCGCAGGTTGAACGGAAATGCCAGTTTGTTTTTCGGAATATCGGATCGCACCGGCGCCTGCGTCATCAAATAAGCATAGAGCGCCTGCAGGTCGGCATCGGTTGCTCTTGCGAAATGCGTATAGGGAAACGCCGGATAGAGATGCCTGCCGTTGCGATGGATGCCCTCGCGCATGGCGCGCTCAAAGGCGGGATAGGACCACGCGCCGATCCCGCTCTTGATATCGGGGGTGATGTTGGTCGAATAGATCATGCCGAATGGGGTTTCAAGCGGGCGTCCGCCCGCATTGATGATGCCGTTCGCGCTGGTGTGGCAGACCGCGCAATCGCCGAGCGCCGAAAGTTGCTGACCGCGGGCAATGGTTGCCGCGGAATAGACCGAGGCATCCGGCCGCGCGATCGGCGCAATCGATCGCCATGGCAGCATGGCGGCGCCGATGCCGAGTGCGGCAGCACATAAGGCCGCGGCAGTCGCAAAGACACCGCGCCGCTGGACAAACGGATTTTGCCATCTGCCGGATCGCGCTGCCGGCGCGGGCGAGGGCAGGGCCGGCGTTGCCGCTTGCGCTTCGCCGCGCAATCCCTTCAAGATCCGTTCCGGCGTGAACGGCGGTTCGCGAAAGCGCACGCCGGTCGCGTCAAAGATTGCATTGGCGATCGCCGCCGCGCTCGGGACGGAGGCGGACTCGCCGACGCCGAGCGGCGGCTGATCCTGACGCGGCAACATCAACACGTCGATCTCAGGCAGTTGCGGAAAGGTGATGATGGGGTAGGCGCCCCATTCGCGGCTTGTTACGGATTGGCGATCGAACGAGACCTCCTCCATCAGCGCGCGGCTGGTCGATTGCACGACATTGCCGTGGATCTGATGACGCGCGCCATCCGGATTGATGATCAGGCCGGAATCCTGGCCGGCGACGACGCGCGTCACGCTGACGTCGCCAGTGGCCTTGTTGACGGCAACGTCGGCGATCCATGCCGACCATGCGGCTGGCCGGCCCGGAAAGGGTCCATGAACATAGAGAGCGTAAGCAAAGCCACGGCCGAACAGGACGTCACCTTCAGCCGCCTTCTTTTGCCGGACCGGCCGCGATTGCCAGCCGGCGCGTTCGGCAACGGCATTGACGAGATCGATCGCGCGCTGGTCCTTCAGATAGCGTAAGCGATATTCGATCGGGTCGACGCCGGCCTCGGTCGCGAGCTCGTCGATATAGGATTCATGCGCGAACGTATTCGGCAGCGCGGAGACGCCACGGAGCCAGGAGGCGCGCACGATCGGCGGCATGTCGTTCACCACCACGCGCATATGATCGTAGTGGTAGGGTGGAATCGCGGTGCGATCGCCCATCTCGGACGTTTCGGGCACGGGTGCGACCCTGCCGGTCAAGAGCAGTGCCAGCGTCAGCGCGCTGTTCGACGGATAGCGCGTGGCAAAGTCGTAACCGGCGACGCTACCGTCGGCACTCAGCCCGCCGTTGACATCCATCAGTTGCGCGGAGCCCTTCGGCTCCCACGCATGCTCCTGCTCGCGTGTGAGCTGCACCCGGACCGGGCGGCCGACCGCGCGCGACAACAGCAGCGCATCCGCGGTGACGTCGTCGGCGCAGTTGCGGCCGTAGCAGCCGGCGGCCTCCAGCCGGATCACGTCGATTTCGGTTTCCGGCCGCTCGATCAACAGTGCGAGATCGGTGCGCAGGATGTGCGGGTTCTGCGTGCCGGACCACACCCTGATCCGGCCATCCCGATAATCCGCAACCGCGCAGGATGGGCCGATCGCGCCGTGCATCTGGTAGGGCCAGATATAGGTCCGCGGCATCGGCGTTGCGGCGGCGATCGCTGCATCGACGTCGCCTTTGTCGATCAGCGTTCGTGGCGTCGACGGATGGGCGCGCAGCGCGGATTTGATGTCCTTCAGATCGGGCAGCGTCGGCGTCGCCTTCCAACTCACCTTGAGTTGGTTCGCCGCCTTGACCGCGTTTTCTTCGCGCTCGGCGACGACGCCGATGAAATCACCGATCCTGACGACGTCGACCAGTCCCGGGATGCCGCGCACCGAGGCCTCATCGACTGCGATCAAGCTCGTGCCGACGAAGGCACCGGCATCGACGCCGGCGTAGGGCGGGCGTACGACGCGGCCGTGGAGCATACCGGGCACCCGCACGTCGTGAACGTAAGTCAGTTCGCCGGTCGCCTTCGCCGGAAGATCGACGCGCGGCACGGACTGCCCGACGATGCTGTAATTGCCGACCGCTTTCACCGCAACGTCAGCGGCGAGCTCGAGGCGGATGGTCTGATCCGCGATCAACTCACCGTAGCTGACGCTGCGGTTGTCGTGGCCTCGGATCAGGCCGTCCTCGATCGCGAGATCTTCGGCCGGCAGCTCAAGCCGTTCCGCCGCGCGCGCGACCAGAAATTGCCGCGCCTGGGCGGCTGCCTTGCGCAATGGCTCGGCCGATATCTGGATGGTCTCGCTGGCGATGGTCGCGCCCTGGTTGGGGACTTGCGCGGTGTCGCCGAGCACCACCACCACGCGCGCAAAGGACACGTTGAGCTCCTCGGCGACGATCTGCCCCAACGCAGTTCGGATGCCGGTACCGAGATCGACATGGCCGTTATAGGCGGTGACCGAACCGTCGGCCGATATCTTGACGAAGGTTTCGAATGCGCCTTGCGAACCGGCGGGGCGAACAACCGATAACGTGCCCAGCGCTGCCATCAGTCGCGGATCTCTACCACGTGTCCCGCGGCCCGCATCGCTGCCCGCGCGATTTCGAGATGCGCGCCGCAGCGGCATAGATTATAGCGCAGCGCGTCCAGCACTTCGGCTTCGGAGGGGTGGGGGTCGCGCTTCAACAACGCCTTGGTGGTCATGATCATGCCGTTGAGGCAATAGCCGCATTGCGCCGCCTGCTCGGCGATGAATGCCTCTTGCACCGGATCGGGATGGTCGCGTGAGCCGAGGCCCTCAAGCGTCACGATGTCACGCCCGACGCAACCTTGAATCGGAATCACGCAGGAGCGCGCCGCGACACCGTCGATCAAGACCGTGCAGGTGCCGCACTCGCCGAGCCCGCAGCCATATTTTGGTCCGTTCAGTGCGAGATCGTTGCGCAAAACATAAAGCAGCGCGGTGTCGGGAGCGGCGTCGACGTCGTGCATCCTGCCATTGACGGTCAGGCTGATCGTGGAGTGCGTCATCCCATGGTTCCGGTTGCGCTTTGCGAACTTCCGACAGTACCGTTTGCATACAAACGTGCAAGCGGCGCGTTCCGCACTGCAACCATTTGCCAGCTTTGTGAACAATTGCTGCAGGCAACTGAGGCATTATTCGGCAACCACGCGAATTCGCCCCGGCGGGCGCTTGACAGGTTTTGGCTTCGCGCGCAAGATCATTCGTATACGAACGATATCTCAGTCGTTACCGATGAGCCGCATCCCTTGGTCGGTGCTGACTTGTAGGCTTTCACATGGTGACTGATACGACGAGCGCCGCTATCGGCGACAAGATCCGCTGCGATGCTTGCCCTGTCATGTGCTACATCAAGCCGGGCGCGGCCGGCGCCTGCGACCGCTACGCCAATCACGACGGCCAGCTCGTTCGGGTCGATCCGCATGTCGTGCTGGAACGAACGGTATCGCACGGCGGACGGCTGGTGCCGTTCCAGGCCGGCGGCGATTGGGACGGCAAGATCGTGCACGAGCCGAGCATCGTGGTCACCGCGATCGGCGCCGGCACCACCTATCCCGATTATAAGCCAGCGCCTTTCATCGTTTCCTCCGAGATCGACGGCGTCGACATGGTGACGGTCGTGACCGAAGGCATCTTCAGCTATTGCGGCGTCAAGGTAAAAATCGACACCGACCGTTATCTGGGCCCAGAGACCGCGACGGTGCGCGCGCAGGGCGAGGCGGTCGGCCACGTCACCACGGGCGAATACGGCTCGCAGATGCTTTCGCTCGGCGGCGTGCATCATTTGACCGGCGGCTCGAAGAAGGAAGGCCGCGTCACCTGCGACGCGCTGATGGATCTTTCTAACTGCAAGCCGGTCGAACTTTCCATCGATGGCGGCGCCACCGTGGTGGTGCGGGCCGGACATCCGCCTGTCGTCAACGGCGTCGCGGAAGAGCGCATGCGGGTCGGCTGTGGTTCGGCGACGATCGGCATGTTCGCCAAGCACTGGCGCGGCAAGGTCGATGAGGTCGTCGTCGTCGACGACCACATCACCGGCGTTCTCTCAGAGCATCAGGCCGGCAAGCTCCTGGATATCCCCGACACCGGCATCAAGATGAGGGGGCGCCGCTCGACGCCGGGACGTTACTTCCAGGTCGCCGAGCCCGGCACCGGTTGGGGCGGCACCAGGATTTCCGATCCGCTCTCCGTGCTGGGGCCATTCGACCCCAAGACCGCGCGGCCGGGGATGACGATGCTGATGGTGTCGACCACCGGCGAGCACGCGGCCTATTACGAGCTCGACGCGGCGCTGCGGCCGATCGAGAAGCAAATGCCGCCCGATCTCAAATTGTCGGTCGAGCGAATCCAGGAGAATTGCGAGCCGGCGCTGTGTACGGTGTTGTTCATGGGCGGAGCGGGCGGTTCGTTGCGCGCCGGCGTCACCGACAATCCGGTGCGCCTGACCCGCTCGGTAAAGGACGCTCTCACGCGGGTCACGAGCGGCGGCGCGCCGGTGTATGTCTGGCCGGGCGGCGGCATTACTTTTATGGTAGACGTCACGCAAATGCCGGCCGGTGCGTTCGGTTACGTCCCGACGCCGGCGCTGGTGGCGCCGATCGAGTTCACCCTGAAACTGTCGGATTATGCCGCGCTTGGCGGTCACATGGATTTTGTGCGGCCGCTCGCCTCTTTAAAGGACAGCGCGGAGATCCGGCCGATGCCTTATATACCGGGACGGCGCGCATGAAACGGCTCCCGCAAGCAGCGCTTCTTCCTGACGGCAAGCGGCTGCATTTGCACGATGGTCCGATCGATCTGATCGTGGAGGCCAAAGGAAAAGAGACGGAAATCCGCGCCGCGTATCAAGCAGCAGTGCGCCGCTTCACTGGCCTGCTCGATGAACTCTGCGAAGAACTTGAGGAACTGCGCCATGCGGCCGATCCCGCGCGGTGTGCGCTGAAGGGCGTCGTCGCGCGACGCATGCATGCGGCGGTGGCGCCGTTTGCCGCCGACTGTTTTGTTACGCCAATGGCCGCAGTCGCGGGCTCCGTGGCCGAGGAGATTCTCGGCGCGATGCTGGGTGTCGCGCAACTGACGCGGGCTTATGTCAACAATGGCGGCGACATCGCGCTGCATCTCGCGGACGGCGAGCAGTTTACGGTGGGCCTGATGGATCGGCCGGACGGCGATGGTTTGCTGCGCACGACGATCGTTCACGCAGACGATCCCATTCGCGGCATCGCCACCAGCGGCCGCCATGGCCGCAGTTTTTCGCTCGGCATTGCCGATGCCGTGACCGTGCTGGCGCGGACGGCGTCGCAGGCCGATGCCGCCGCTACGATCATTGCCAATGCCGTCGATTTGCCCGGGCATCCCGCCATCGTTCGCTGCCCGGCCAATGCCTTGCAACCCGATAGCGATCTCGGCGCGCGTCTCGTCACCCGCGATGTCGGCGAATTGTCCGCGAGCGAAATCGAAGATGCGCTTGACGCGGGCAGCCGGCGTGCACGCCAACTGCTTGCAGCGGGATTGATCGAAGGCGCAGCGTTGCGGCTGCATGGCGAGACCGTTGTCGTCGGGACCACCGAGACGCGGCAATTGCGGCAGCTTCACAATCGCGCGCGAGAGACTGCGATGCATGCTTGAACGAGAACAGGGCGGACAACGATGAGCGCCATCATTCGCAAGATCGTCACGGTGGTCGAAGAGACGCATCTGGAGATGGGAAGGATGATTTCGCCGCCGACCAGGCGGGCGGCGGCGATCGCCGTGATCGAAAACCCCTTTGCCGGCCGGTATGTCGAGGACCTTTCGCCCCTGATTGCCATTGGCGTGGAACTCGGCGAATTACTCGCGAAAAAAGCGGTGGCCGCACTCGGCATCGATGGCGCGAAAGCGCATAGTTATGGCAAGGCCGCAGCGGTCGGCGAAAACGGCGAGCTCGAGCACGCGGCCGCGATCCTGCATCCGAAAATGGGGGCGCCGGTGCGCAAGGTGTTGAGCAAGGGCGCGGCGCTGATCCCATCGTCAAAGAAACGCAGCGGCCCGGGAACGACGCTGGACATTCCGCTCGGGCACAAGGACGCCGCGTTCGTGCGCAGCCATTTCGACGGCATGGAAGTGCAGATCAACGACGCGCCGCGCGCCAACGAGATCATGGTCGCGGTTGCGGTCACCGATAGCGGCCGGCCGCTGCCGCGCGTCGGCGGGCTGACGGTCGCGGAAGTCAAGGGCGAGGACGGTTTGAGATAAGTTCTTCAACAATGGAGGTTAAGGGATGCGACGAAGACATTTCCTCGGGGCGGGCCTGGCTATCACGATTGCCGGCATCGCCAATACCGCCGTGGCGCAAAGCGAAATCAAGATCGGCGAAATCAACAGCTACTCGCTGCTGCCCGCCTTCACCGAACCCTATCGAAAGGGCTGGCAGCTCGCGGTTGAGGAGATCAATGCGAGCGGCGGCATCAACGGCAAAAAACTCGTTGTCGTCTCCAAGGACGATGGCGGCAAGCCGGCGGACGCGCAGACCGCCGCCAATGAGCTGGTATCGAGCGAGAACGTCGCGATGCTGGTCGGCACATTCCTGTCCAACATCGGTCTTGCCGTCAGTGACTTCGCCAACCAGAAGAAAGTCTTCTTCCTGGCGGCGGAGCCTTTGACCGACGCCATCACCTGGGCCAAGGGCAACCGCTACACCTTCCGTCTGCGTCCCTCCAACTACATGCAGGCGGCGATGCTGGCGGAAGCCGCCGCGGAGCTGCCCGCAAAACGCTGGGCCACGGTCGCGCCGAATTATGAATACGGCCAATCGGCCGTGGCGGTGTTCAAGAAATTGATGTCGGAGAAACGGCCCGATATCCAGTGGGTCGACGAGCAGTGGCCGCCGTTCGGCAAGATCGACGCCGGTCCGGTGGTGCAGGCGCTCGCGCAAGCCAATCCCGAGGCGATCCTCAACGTCACCTTCGGCGCCGACCTCGTCAAATTCGTGCGCGAGGGCAACACAAGAGGCCTGTTCAAGGATCGCACGGTGATCTCCTTCCTTACCGGCGAACCGGAATATCTCGATCCCCTGAAGGAAGAGACGCCCGACGGCTGGATCGTCACCGGCTATCCCTGGCACTCGATCAAGACACCGGAGCACGATGTGTTCCTGAAAGCGTATCAGGCGAAGTATAATGACTATCCGCGGCTCGGCTCGATCGTCGGCTATGAAACCATCAAGGCTGCCGCGGCGATCCTCGCCAAGGCCAATTCAACCGATCCCGAAAAACTGATCGCGGCGACGGAGGGATTGTCGGTTTCCTCGCCGTTCGGCGAGATCACCTTCCGCAAGATCGATCATCAATCGACGCTCGGCGCCTTCGTCGGCAAGACCGCACTGAAGGACGGCAAGGGCGTCATGGTGGATTCAGCCTACAAGAAGGGGTCCGACTATCTGCCACGCGATGCCGAGGTGGAAAAAATGCGTCCGAAAGAATGAAGCACACTTCTTCTCCCTCTCCCCGCTTGCGGGGAGAGGTGACTGAAAAGCTGACGCGGACCGCCAATGGCCTTTTACATCGTCCAGTTCCTGACCGGTCTTGCCAGCGCGGCGTCGCTGTTCCTGGTCGCCTCAGGACTGTCGATCATTTTCGGCGTGACGCGGATCGTGAATTTCGCGCATGGCGCATTCTATATGCTCGGCGCCTATGTCGCGTTCACGCTGACCGAGCGCTTCTCAGGCGCATTCGGATTCTGGGGCGGCATCGTTGCGGCGGCGCTGATCATCGCTGCGGTCGGCGTTCTCGTCGAGATGGTGCTGCTGCGGCGGATCTACCACGCGCCTGAATTGTTCCAGTTGCTCGCGACCTTCGGCCTGACCCTGATGGTCGAGGATGTCGTGGTGCTGATCTGGGGCCCGAGCGAGCTGTTGGGCCGCCGCGCGCCCGGCTTCAAGGGCGCGGTCGATTTCTTCGGCCAGAATATCCCGAGCTATGATCTGTTCCTGATCGTGCTTGGTCCGATCGTGCTCGGTGTTCTCTGGCTCTTGTTCCAGCGCACCCGCTGGGGCGTTCTGGTCCGTGCCGCGACGCAGGACCGCGACATGGTCGCAGCGCTTGGCGTCAATCAGAAATGGCTGTTCACATCCGTGTTTGCGGTCGGCGTGTTTCTGGCCGCGCTCGGCGGCGCCTTGCAGATTCCGCGCGATGCGGTGCATCACGCCATGGACCTGCGGATCATCGTCGACGTCTTCGTCGTGGTCGTGATCGGCGGTCTCGGCAGCATTGTCGGCGCCTTTGTCGCGGCGGTGCTGGTGTCAGAACTGAACGCGTTCGGAATCCTGATCTTTCCGAAGATATCCATCGTCCTGGTGTTTCTGGTGATGGCTGCAGTGCTGATTGTGCGGCCATGGGGCCTGTTCGGCAGGCAAGAGGCACCCGCGCGCCGCACCCCGGGCCTGACGATCAATCCCTGGCGTCCGCTGACATCGGGCGAACGGCTCGCCGCATTGGCCGCTTTGATCGTCGCAGCGGCGCTGCCGCTGTTCGGCGGCAACTACGCACTCACCGTCGGCTCGGAGATCGCGATCTTCGTGATCTTTGCCGCCAGCCTGCATTTCCTGATGTCGGTCGGCGGGCTCGCATCATTCGGCCATGCGGCCTATTTCGGGCTTGGCGCCTATGGCGTCGCGTTCCTTGCCAAGATGGCAGGCCTGCCGATGATCGTTTCGCTCCTGCTCGGCCCGCTGCTGGGGTGCCTTGGCGCAGCGGTGTTCGGGTTCTTCGCGGTTCAACTGTCCGGCGTCTATTTTGCGATGCTGACCTTGGCCTTTGCGCAGATCGTCTGGTCGATCGCGTTCCAGTGGGTCTCGGTGACCGGCGGCGACAACGGCATTTTGGGAGTCTGGCCCGAAAAGTGGGCATCTAGTCCTGCGCATTTTTATTGGCTGTCTCTCGGCATAACGGTGCTGATGGTCGCAGCACTTCGCATCGCGGTGTTTTCGCCGTTCGGCTTTGCGCTAAGGGCGACGCGCGACTCGCCGCTGCGCAGCGAGGCCATCGGCATCGACGGCAAGCGCATCCAGTGGACCGCCTTCGTGATCGCGGGCACGGTCGCCGGCGTCGCCGGCGCGCTGTTCGCCTACCTCAAGGGCAGCGTGTTCCCGGACAGCCTCGGGATCTCCCTGTCGGTCGATGCGCTGGTCATGGTGTTGCTCGGCGGCGTCGAGACGATCTCTGGCGCCGTCGTCGGCGCCATCGTCTACAAGGCGCTCAATATCTGGCTGGTGAGCCAGACCGATCTCTCCAAGCTGGTGCTTGGCGCATTCATCGTGCTGATCGTGGTCGCATTCCCCAAGGGCATTGTCGGGATGGTCACGACGCTCCAGCACCGCCGCCGGTCCGCATCGCCAAAATCCGCGCTCCTCACATCCCCAATCGAGACCGCCGAATGAGCATGGTGCCCGCATTGCTGTCGGTCGAGGGCCTATCCAAATCCTATGGCGGGGTCCATGCCGTTCGCGGCGTGTCGTTCGAACTCAAGGCCGGCGAGATCCTGGCGCTGATCGGCCCCAACGGCGCCGGCAAAAGCACCTGCTTCGACATGCTCAATGGTCAGAGAGTTCCCGACAGCGGCCGGATCCATCTGTTGGGCGAAGATACCGCCGGGCGGCCGCCGCGCGCGATCTGTCGGCTTGGCGTCGGGCGTACCTTCCAGATCACCGCGACGTTCCCGACCATGACGGTGCGCGAGAACGTGCAGGTCGCGCTGGTGTCGTATCGCCGGCAATTGTTCAATCTCTTCGCCTCGACGCCGCGGTTCGAGCAAGCCGAGGCCGGCCGCCTGCTGGAATTGGTCGGAATGGGCGGCTACGCGGATCGGCCATGCGGTGAGCTCGCCTATGGCGATCTCAAGCGGCTGGAGCTTGCGATTGCGCTCGCCAATCAACCAAAGCTTCTGTTGATGGATGAGCCGACTGCCGGCATGGCGCCGCGCGAACGCATCGAATTGATGCGGCTCACCGTGCGGATCGCACGCGAGCAGTCGATCGGCGTGCTCTTCACCGAGCACGACATGGACGTGGTGTTCGAACATGCCGACCGTATCCTGGTGCTCAACCGCGGCAGCTTGATTGCCGAGGGTACGCCGCAAGAAGTCCGCGGCAATCGTGAGGTGCGCGCGATCTATCTCGGCGAGGGCCTGGTCTATGACGCGCGCCATCGCGAGGGGTTTTCGGCATGAAGCTCTCCGTTCAAGACCTCAACAGCCATTATGGCCCCGCGCACATCCTGTTCGATATCGCGCTCGAGGTGGGCGATGGCGAGGTCGTCGCGCTGCTCGGCCGCAACGGCGCCGGCAAGTCGACGACGTTTCGCTCCATCGTCGGCCTGGTCGAGCAGCGCTCGGGGCGGATCGTGTTCGAAGGCGTGGAGGTATCTAACCAGCCGACGCACGCGATCGTACGCAGCGGGCTAGGCTATGTGCCGGAAGAGCGACGCATCTTCACCGAGCTGACGGTCGAGGAAAACCTCGAAGTCGGCCGGCAGCCCAAGCGGCCGAATGCGCCGCATTGGACGCGGGAAAAACTGTTCGCGCTGTTTCCGAACCTCGCCGAAATGCGCAACCGTCCGGGCGGACGCATGAGCGGCGGCGAACAGCAGATGCTGACGATCGCGCGCACCTTGATGGGCAACCCGTCGCTGGTGCTGCTCGACGAACCCTCGGAAGGCCTATCGCCAAAAATCGTCGAGCAGATGGTTGATGCCATCCTGACCATGAAGAAGGAAGGCGTCAGCATCGTGGTCTCCGAGCAGAACCTGCACTTTGCGAAATTGATCTCCGACCGCGCCTATATCATCGAGCGCGGCCGGATCTGTTTTGGCGGCACGATGGCCGAGCTCGGCGCGCGTCCGGATATTCGCGACGCGCATCTGTCGCTGTGATCGGAAAAGGCACCGGGACATCAATGGCCAGGAGTGCTTCGCTGAAAACCACGGGTGCTTCGCTGAAAAAGAGCGTCAAACCGTCGAGGCCGCTCTATATCCTCGACGACCAGATCGGCTTTGTTCTGCGTCAGGTGTGGCAGCGCCATACGATGATCTTCGCGCGCGACATCGGAATCAATCTGACGCCGACGCAATGGGCGGCGCTCGCCAAGCTCACCGAGACCGGACCGTGTTCGCAAAATCAGTTGGGCCGGCTGACGGCGATGGATGTCGCGACCATCAAGGGCGTGATCGATCGGCTGACCGCGCGGGGACTAACCGAAACCAGCCCCGATCCCGCCGACGGCCGGCGCCTCTTGGTCAGCCTCACCCGTGCCGGTCAGCAGACGGCCGAGAAGGCCGCGCCCAATGCGCTGGCGATCTCAAAGGAAACGCTGGCGCCGCTCGATGCCAAGGAGCGCGAGACCCTGGTCGCGCTGCTCAGCAGGCTCAGGTGAATGGTTTATCCATTTTTTCGACACGATTTGGTTCCATTGCGCTGCAGCTTTTCCGTCCGCTGTTGCCGATACGTAACAGTTGTGATCAGGCGGTGGGTGATACCGTCCGTTGCGTTCTAACCGCACGGATCGTGCGATCTTACGGCTCTTGCCGGTGAGTTTCGCGGGGGATGACGGGGAATGAACCAACGCTTCGGGCCGCTGACTTGTTTTGCCGCCTTGGCCATGCTCGCCGCGCTTTCGAGTGATGCGCTAGCGCACGTCCGCCAAAAGGAAACTCGGCCCCCCAAGAAAGTAGAAGCCAAGGCAGAAGCTTCGGGTAAAGCGGGGCATCGCCGCGAGGCCGCCCATAAGGCCCATAAGAAAGACGTCGCACGCGAGAAAGACAAGGACAAGCATGCGGCGCGGCGTAAATCGGGGCCGGCGGTCAAATCCTCTGGATCTGCGGAGGTGCCGCCGCTGTCCGGCGACCTTGCGGCGGTAAGGAACGCCATCGATCTGGTGCGGGAGGGCAAGACGGCTGATGCGACCGCGTCCGAGAAAGCGATCGGCGATCCGGCCGCGCAAAAGCTCGTCGAATGGTTCATTCTGAAACACCCGGACGGCGCCGCGAATTTCAGCCGTTACGCGGCCTTCATTGCCGATAATCCGGGTTGGCCGAGCATGGGCCAGCTGCGCCGGCGCGCGGAAGCCCGTCTATGGCAGGAGCGGAGCGAGGCCGCGACGGTTCACCGCTTCACCGGCGATCGGCCGGCGAGCGCCAAGGGCAGCTTTGCTCTGGCGCGGGCACTGCTGGCGGAAGGCGATCGTGAGGGCGCCGTGCGCTTGGTTCGCGAGGCTTGGCGGTCGGAGGAATTGGCTGAACGCATTGAGGGGGAGGCATTCGACACGTTCCGCGACCTTCTCACCCGCGACGACCATCGTGCCCGCATGGACAAGCGCATCGGTGCCAAGGATTTTTCCGGAGCCATGCGCGCCGCGCACCACCTCGGCGACGACGATGTCTCCATCGTGAAGGCTTGTGCGGCCGTCAACGCCAACGAAACCAAGGCGCGCGACCTGCTCGACGGCGTCGAAACCTCAGCCCGGCAGGACCTGGGCTACACGCTCTGCCGTATTCACTCGTTGGTTCGTCAGGAAAAGATTGGCGACGCAACCCGTCTGATGCTGGCGGCTTCGTCCGAGACCATGGCGCTGCAGGACACCGATGAATGGTGGCGCGAGCGGCGCATGCTTGCCCGCAAGTTGCTCGATCTAGGCGAATTTCAGAACGCCTATCAGGTGGTGCGCAATGCCGCGTTGCCGGCCAACGAGTATTACCGGGCAGATTTCAATTTCATGGCCGGCTGGATAGCGCTGCGCTATCTCAAGGATCCCGCGACAGCGAGCGCCTATTTCGCTCACATTGACGATCGATCGGCTAATCCGATCGTGATCGCGCGGGCGCATTACTGGCGCGGCCGCGCCGCCGAGGCGGCCGGCGAGAACGAGAAGATGCGCGCCGAATATGAAGCGGCCGCCCGTCAAAGCACCGCCTATTACGGACAGTTGGCGCGCGCCAAGCTCGGCCTCGACAAGATCGAGCTGCGAACCCCGCCGAAGCAGGATCAGGATAACGGCCCTGCGCTTGCCGACGAACGCGTGCGCGCCGCCGACATGCTCTATACGCTCGGCGAGCGCGACACCGTCAAGAGCTTTGCCGCCGATCTCGCCGATCAGAGCAATGATGCCGCAGTGCTGGCCGCGCTTGGCGAGCTCACCGCGCAACGGCGCGATGCGCCTGCCATGCTGGAGATCGGCAAGACTGCGCTCGGCCGCGGCCTGGCGATGGACATTTATGCCTTCCCGGCCATCGGAATTCCGGAGCACAGCCCCGTTGGTCCGATACTCGAACGCAGCATTATTTATTCGGTCGCACGAACCGAAAGTGCGTTCGACCAGCGCGACAAATCGTCGGCCAACGCGGTTGGCCTGATGCAGGTCACGCCGGAAGCCGGGCGCGACACCGCCAAGAGGTTCGGCGTCACCTACGATTGGGACCGGATGGTCTCCGATCCCGTCTACAACACGCAGATGGGCGCCGCCGAACTCAGCGCGCTGCTAAAGGAGTATAACGGATCCCACATCATGACCTTCGCCGGTTACAATGCCGGCCGGGGCCGCGTCCGGGACTGGGTGAAGCAGCACGGCGATCCGCGCGATCCCAACGTGGACCCGGTGGATTGGGTCGAACGTATTCCACTTTCCGAAACGCGAAACTACGTTCAGCGCGTCATGGAGAATTTGCAGGTCTATCGTGCCCGTTTTGACACCGGCGTGCAGGTGACGTCGAAGACCGCTCGGCATGACGGCGCAAGGCAGGAGGCGAACTCGGCGCCGCTTCCCTCGAACCAAAGCTCCGGCGCCGAGTAGCTGAATCGGTCTGCTGTCGGCGCTATTGAGCAAGCTGCGGCTGCTCTCAATGAATTACTGATACGTGGCCACGATGTCCGACACCGCGCGCTCGAGCTGCTTGGCGGTGGCGCATTGACGGACCACGCTGCAGAACGCGGAATATCGCGGCATTTCGGAATCGCCCCAGCCCCAGGCCATGCGCCCTTCGGGGTTGAGCCAGACCAGCCGCTTGGCGCGCTCCGAAATGGTGCGCAGGATGTCGGCGCGCGGATCGAGGTTGTTGGTGCGGGCGTCGCCGAGCACGATCACCGTCGTTTTCGGCGTCACCGTGCGGAGAAAATCCTTCTCGAAATCCGCGAACGAGCCGCCATAGTCCGACGAGCCAAATCCTACCCTCGACATGATCTCGCCCATGGCCTCTTCCGGCGATTTGCTGTCGAGGATGTCGCTGACCTCGATCAGATGGCCGGAGAAGGCGAACGAGCGCACGTCGTCCACCACCTCGTGCAGGCTGTGGATCAACAGCAGGAAGAAGTCGGATACCTGCGCCACCGATCCCGAGACATCGCAGAGCGCCACGATCTTCGGCCGGTCGCGGTGGCGGCGTTTCCACGAGGTCAGGAACGGAACGCCGCCCCAGGCGGCGTTGCGGCGCAATGTCTTTCTGGTGTCGAGATGACCGCGCCGCTGGCGCTTGCGCGGCTTGCTGTAACGCTCGCGCAGCCGCCGCGCGATGGCGCGGATCAAGGCCTTCATTTGTTCGACTTGTCGGCGCTCGAGACGGGCGAGCGGCGCGTTGCGGAGGATTTCATGGCGCAGGTTTTCGGCTTCCTCGCGGCCATAGAGCAGCAGCGCCTGATTGACTGTGTCGCGCACGTTTTCGCGCAACGCCTCGGTCGCCGCAACGAGCCGTTCGGCTTCCGACGGATTGGTGGCGTTAAGTGTATCCAAATCGTCGCGAAGCCGGGCGATGCCGAGAGCATCGAGAATCCGGGTCGAGAAGATGCCGCGCTGGGTGAAATAGCGGATGTCGGAAAGCGAGGCGGCATTCGCCGCGTTCGCTAACGCGGCCGCGATCGCGTTGCGGTCCCGCGCCATCAGCATCTGCGCCAGGTCGCCAAGCTCGGGTGACGGCGCGCCGGCGTCGCCGGTTTGCGTCTCGCCGGCATTTGGCTCCGCACGCGCATCTTTGGCCGCATCCTCTGTCGGCGTCTCGTCTTTCACGTCCGGATGGCTGAAGAACAAATCGAAGCAATTGCCGAGCGCCTGCTTTTCGTCCTCGCTCTTGGCGAGCGTCAACAGCAGGGTGTCACGCAGGATCCCCCTGTCGGCAAATCCGACGTCGGCGACCGCTTTCATGGCATCGATGCTTTCCGCGGGTGACGCCCGCACGCCGGCGCCGCGCGCCGCCCGGAAGAAACGATGCAGCTCCTGGCGCATCAGCCGAACACGCCTTGCCGGCCCGCCTTGGCGACGAAGGTAGTCACCTGCGGCATCGTGGTCTCGATGTCGGCCTCGTATTTCAGGAGCACATTGAGCGTGTCCTTGACGGTCTCATGATCGAGTTCCGACGATTGCAGTAGAACGAGCACGCGCGCCCAGTCGATGGTCTCGCTGACCGAGGGCAGCTTCTTCAAGTCAAGGGCGCGGACCTGATTGATGAAGCCGACGATCTGCGCGCGCAGCGATTGCGAGATGCCGGGGACGCGGCTTTCGACGATGCGTTCTTCGAGCTTCTGCTCGGGGAAGCCGATATGAAGATGCAGGCACCTGCGCTTGAGCGCGTCCGAAAGGTCGCGCTCGCCGTTGGAGGTCAAGATCACCGTGGGCTTCACCACCGCGGCAACGGTACCGAGCTCGGGAATGCTGACCTGGTAGTCCGAGAGTATTTCGAGCAACAGCGACTCGAATTCGGCGTCCGACTTGTCGATCTCGTCGACCAGCAGCACGCAGCCCTTTGGCTGCTCCAGGGCCTGGAGCAGGGGGCGCGGCTCGACGAATTCCTTGGAGAAGAAGACGTCGCCGAAATCGTGCAGCTTGTCGAGCGCGGCGGACAGCGTGTCAGCACCGCCCAGCACTTCGCCGAGCTTGTCCTTCAGGATCTGGGTGTAGAGAAGCTGCTTGGCGTATTTCCATTCGTACAGCGCCTTGGCTTCATCGAGCCCTTCGTAGCACTGCATGCGGATCATCTTGAGCCCGCGCCATGTTGCGAGGGCCTTGGCTAGCTCGGTCTTGCCGACGCCGGCTGGGCCTTCGACCAGGATCGGCTTCTCGATGCGCTCGGCAAGATAGACCGCGGTCGCGATCTGCTGGTTTGCGATATAGCCCGCCGAGGCCAGTCCATTTGTGACGGCCTCGATCGAATCCGCGGGCAGATTTTTGGTCATGATTTTTCTTGTGCTCCAAATGGGCGCAGCGCGCTCGTATCGCAATGTGACCCCAGTTGACAATGGCCTGAGACTAGCAACTTGCGGTCGGCCAGCGGGCGGGAAATGATATCTTGCAGTCGCGGGATGGCGGCCCGCCCGACGTCGCCCCAACTCGACGCTCGATCGGGGTGGACCAATGACCACGGTCGGGTATCATTATAGACTTCCAGCCACGGAGACGACCCCAGCCATGACGGCCGACGCAACAACTCGACGGGCCCATGCTGCCGAAGTGAGAGCATCTTTCGATGCCGTTGTCGTCGGCGCGGGCTTTGCCGGAATGTACATGCTGCATCGCCTGCGCGGGCTTGGCTTTTCGGCACGGGCCTTTGAGGCCGGCCATGGCGTGGGTGGCACTTGGTACTGGAACCGCTATCCGGGCGCACGTTGCGACGTCGAGAGCATGCAGTATTCCTTCTCCTTCTCGGAGGAGTTGGACCAGGAATGGAACTGGTCGGAGAAATACGCGCCGCAGCCTGAAATCCTTTCCTACGCCAACCATATTGCCGATCGCTTCGATCTGCGCCGGCATATCGTGTTCGACACCCGCGTTACATCGGCGACATTCGATGAGGAAGCCAAGAGCTGGTTGATCGAGACCGACCGCGGCGACAGGGTCGTTGCGAAATTCCTGATTATGGCCGTCGGCTGCCTGTCGGCGCCAAACCGTCCGAATTTTGCGGGTCTCGAAGAGTTTCGCGGACCCGTCTATCACACCGGTGAATGGCCGCATGAGGGCGTCGACTTCTCCGGCTTACGTGTTGGCGTCATCGGTACCGGCGCCTCGGCGATCCAGTCGATACCGATCATCGCGCGAGAGGCCGCAGCACTTACGGTTTTTCAGCGCACGGCGACCTGGTCCGTGCCGGCCTGGAACGAAAAGCTGACGCCAGAATATTTGCGGGCGGCGAAAGCCGATTATCCCGCGCTCCGGGCGAAGGCGCGCGGACGTCCGACCGGCTTCTATTTCCCGTTCAACACCGAGCCGGCGTTGGAGGCAAGCCTGGAAGACCGCGAAAAGCGGTACGAGCAAGCCTGGGCGCGCGGTGGTCTGCCGTTTCTTGGTGCGTACGGGGATCTCTTGTTCGAAAAAGCCGCCAATGACACCGCCGCCGATTTTGCCCGCCGCAAGATCCGCGGCATTGTGAAGGATCCGGTCACCGCCGACCTGCTGTGCCCGGACAACGTCCTCGGTTGCAAGCGTCTCTGTGTCGATACCGGTTACTTCGAAACGTATAATCTGCCTCATGTAAAGCTGGTTGACGTATCCCGGACGCCGATCGAGCGCTTTACCGCTGATGGCATCGAGGTTGACGGCGTCGAGTACAAGCTGGATGCCGTGGTCTGCGCCACCGGTTTTGCTGCGATGACAGGCTCGTTCGACAAGATCCGGATCACCGGCCGCAACGGCCTGACGCTTTCCGAGAAATGGCGGGCGGGCCCTCGTGCCTACCTCGGGATCGCATCGGTGGGCTTCCCCAACTTGTTCATGATCACCGGCCCTGGCAGCCCCTCGGTGCTGGCAAGCATGATCCAGGCCATCGAGCAGCATGTCGATTGGCTGGCGGACTGCCTCGGCCACATGCGGGATGTCGGGGCGGCGACCATCGAGCCTGTTCTAAAAGATGAGGACGCCTGGATCGACCATGTGAACGACGTATCGACGGTCTCGCTGCGATCAACCTGCAGCTCCTGGTATGTCGGCACCAACATCCCCGGCCGGCCGCGTGTCTTCATGCCGTATATCGGCGGCTTCCCGGTCTATGTGCAGAAATGCAACGAGGTGATGAGCGGCGGCTTCGATGGCTTCGTCCTGGAAGGTGCGCACGGCAGCAACGCGGCCCCTCGGGTGCGCTATACGGAACGGTGGCGGGTACCCATCGATATCGAGGTCATTTCACCGGCGGCCATCGCCGCGAGGCGCGTGCCCGTGGTTTAGCCTGGAGCGTGTCTTTGTCTTAACGCGTTTTCTTCACGCGAACCGGTATCCACCCCGCATCAAGTACGGGGCAGGCTTTCGCTCGAAAGCGCTATGATATTCTAATGTCCGACGATCTCCGGCACTTTTGTCGCCGGCGGCGTGTTGCGGCTGCGCTGGGTGCGGACGATGCCGTCGATGATGGTCATGCCGATGCCGGGCAGGTCGCCGAGCTGCACGCTTTCCAAAATGTTCTTGCCGGGCGAATGCTGTGCCTTGTCCATGATCACGAAGTCGGCGGAGCGCCCGACTTCGATAAGGCCGCAATCGAGCGCGCGCATCCGCGCGGTATTGCCGGTCGCAAAGCAGAATGCGATTTCCGCCGGTACCTCGCCGAGCGATGACAATAGCGACACCATGCGCAAAATGCCGAGCGGCTGCACGCCGGAGCCTGCGGGCGCATCGGTGCCGAGGATGATGCGGGAAAGATCGCCCATCGCGCGCGCGGTTCGCAGCGTGAACAGCGCCGAGCGTTCGTTACCGTTATGAACGAGCTCGAGCCCGCGCTTGCAGCCCTCGCAGATGCAGCGGATCTGGTCGTCGGGGAGCGCGGTATGGCCGCCATTGATGTGACCGATCACGTCGGTGTCGGCCTCCAGCACCACGTCCTTGTCGATCAGGCCGGAGCCCGGGATCGACGGTCCGCCGGTGTGGATTGTGCTCTGGATGCCGTACTTGCGCGCCCATCCTACCATCTTGCGCGCGGTCGGGCCGTCCTTGACGCCGCCGAGGCCGACTTCACCCAACAGCTTAACGCCGGCTGCGGCGAGCTCCTTGAAGTCGTCCTCGACCATCTCGTTTTCGATGACCGGCGCGCCAGCATGGACTTTCACGCCGCCGGGGCGCAGCGTCCAGAACGAGCGTTGCGCAAAAATCGCCATCGCCTTGACGCCAACGACGTCGCGCGGGCGGCCGGGCATGTGCACCTCGCCGGCCGAGATCATGGTGGTGACGCCGCCGTGCAGATAAGAGTCGATCCAGTTGATTTGGTTTTGCCGCGGCGTCCAGTCGCCGGCGACGGGATGGACATGGCTGTCGATCAGGCCGGGCACGACCGTGGTGCCGTTGGCGTCGACAATGGTCGTGGCGCCTTCGGTGTCGACGTCCCTGGCGCGGCCGATGGCTGATATCTTGCCGTTTTCGGCCACGATCGTGTCGGCATCGAGAATCGGCTTTTCCATGGCGCCGGACAGCATCAGCCCGATATTGAGGATCACCAGTTTTGTCGGGCCGGCAGCCTGGGGTGCGTCGTGGGCCATGGGATTTTCCTTTTTGTTCAATGCCTTCGCGCTCGCGCATCGTCATCTTGCGCGCGGCTTGATGGCGTGATCAAGCTGGATTATTCAATCGTATACGAATGATTGTATGCGAATGAGCTTTCCCTAACTGACGAACACGAGCAGCGTGCCATTGGCGGCAGCGGGTAGGACGCAAATGGCGCCGCCGCTGCGAATGCCCGAAGAACCCAGCGCCGTTTCCGCTTGTGTCAGATCGGCGGCAATCACAAGCGCGGCGCCGCCGCGTTCCGGCAATCCCGCGCGCGCAACGCCTGGATAGCGTTTGGCGAGCTGATCCCTGCTCAGGAAAACGAAGTCGGCGCGGTCCGCGCCCGAGGGCACCGCGACGGCGCCGTCAGGCTCGTTTCTCGCTTCACGATCGATCATGCGGGAGAGGTGCGCGGCATCCTTTGCAGCGTCCTGGGTTGCGATCAGCACCTGCCGAAGACGCCTGGCGCCGTTGGCGTGCTTCATCAGCTCGGGAATCCAGACCGTCTCGCGCGTCTTGTGCTGGCAGGCGAAGATGCGCACGCCGCCCGGCGCTTCGGCCGTGGGCCATTGGAAGGTTCGAAATTTGGCTACCGACAGGGTGCCATCGGGCATGGTGACCGGCCGCTCGAAGTCGGTCGGTCCGATCGGCGTGTAGCCGCGCGCGCGAATTTCCTCGGCGCCTGCGGCTGAATCAACCGCGGTCAAGGCGACGCGCTCGATACCGTCGCCGTGCTTGGCGAGATAGGCCCGTGCCGGCGCATTGTGTTCGGTCGAGGTCAACACGCCGAGCAATTCCATATAGTCCGGGTCGAACATGATGGTGTAGTTGCCCGATCCCATATGGGTACTGTGGGTGCCGCGCGGCGATACGGTGAAACCAAGGCGTTTCCAATTCTCGGCGGCCCTGTCGAGCTCCTTCACCATGACCACGGCGTGGTCAATTCCGACGACGTTTTTCAGTGCCACTCTTGGTTTCCTCGGGCCGTGGACAAGAGTACTAAGCTAATCAAACAGAGCAGCACCCGGCAAGCCGCGCATGTCGCAATGCCGATGTGCGATGAGAAAGAACGAAAATGGATACTGCAGATGTCTGCTGGCCGAATTCACTGTGGGCGGCGGTGACGCCGCCTGGGCCCGATCTGCCCGAACTGATCGGCGCCGATGAGGCCGATGTCGTCGTCATCGGCGCCGGCTTTACGGGACTCTCGACCGCGCTGCATCTGCGTGAGGCCGGCGTCGACGTTGCGATCGTCGAAGCAATGGAGCCGGGCTGGGGCGCCTCCGGCCGCAACAACGGGCAGGTGATCCCGACATTGTCGCGACCCGATCCGCAAGACATCGTCGCCAGGCACGGCGCGGCCGGCGAACGCTTTGTCGGCCTCTTGCGCGACAGCGCCTCGACGCTGTTCGATCTCGCGCGCCGGTACGGAATGGAGGCCGAGCAGGAACAGTGCGGGTGGGTGCAGCCGGTGCATTCGCCTGGCCGCATCAAAATCGCCGAGCGTCGCGTCCGGCAGTGGTCCAAGTTCGGCGCGCCGGTCGAGTTGCTGTCGCGCGGGCAGGTCAGGGAGATGCTCGGTTCGGATGCCTGGTTCGGCGGGTTCTGGAACAGGAGCGGCGGCCATATCAATCCGCTGGCGCTGTCGCGCGGGCTTGCCTGCGCTTTGCTGGACAAAGCTGCGAAAATCTACGCGCGCTCGCCGGCCGTTAGCTTTGAACGCCGCAACGATCGATGGCGGGTCAAGACCGCGAACGGCGAAATCAGCGGCCGCGCACTGGTGGTCGCGACCAATGCCTATAGCGGCGAATTCTCGAAATCGTTGGCGCCTGACTTTGCGCACGAGGTGATGCCGGTGCTGTCCTGGCAAATGGCGACGCAGCCGTTGTCCGATAATGTCCGCAAGACCATCATCCCCGGCCGGCAGGCGATGTCGGATACCCATGGCGAGCTTTATTTCGGACGATACGACGCGCGCAATCGCCTGGTTACCGGCGGCGCCGTGATCGGCCCCGGCAACAAGCCGGCGCGGCTGAAGGCGAGGGTGACGGAGCGTCTGCAACGGCTCTGGCCGCAGATCGGCGAGGTCTCTTTCGACTATATCTGGAACGGCTATGTCGGCATGACCACCGATTTCCTGCCGCGTATCCATCGGCTTGGGCCGGACGCGTATGGCTGGATCGGCTGCAATGGCCGCGCGGTGGCGCTCTCGATTGCGCTTGGCAATGAACTGTCGAAAGCGGTCCGCGGTGTTTCCGAAAGCGACCTGGCGCTGCCGTTCACGCAAGCCGTACCGATTCCGGCGCACGGCCTGCTTCGCAAGTTGGCGCCGCTGATGCTCCTGGTCTACCGGCGGCGCGATGCACGCGAGATGGTTTGAGCCGGTCAGTTCAAGAATATCCATGCCTGTTGGATGGCGCGCTCGATAAGGTTTTTCCCCGTTTGCCGCCCGCGAGAATGGCAACGTTGCTATTTCGGGAAGCGGGCTTGCCGGAAAAAGCGGCGAGGCCGACATGACAACAAAGCACCGGAAATTCGGGAGATTGCCATGGGCCTTCAGCAGCCAAAAATCGAATCGCTTCCGTTCGTCACCGCCGAACTCAACTATCTCGCTCCCATCACGGGAAAGCCGCGGACCTACGCGTTCGATCCGCCGCCCGGCGAACCCAAGACCACGGTGTTGCCCGAACCCCACCAGGTCCCGATCTTCGACGCGCGCCTGATCGCGCCCCGCATTTCACTGGACCGTGAGGGCTTTGCCCTGGTTCGCCATCCGACCGTGGTCAGGAATTTCTACGACGATAAGGAAGTGAGAAGCGTCTATTATCCCGCCGTTGAAGCCTTCCTCAAGGCAACGCTGAAGGCCGATCGCGTCTTCATCTTCGACCATACCGTGCGCAAGCGGGTCGAAGGCGCGCAGGACATTCGCGGCGCCGGCCCGCGGCAGCCCTCGACAAACGTCCATGTCGATCAAACTGAGCGCTCCGGCGCGAACCGCGTTCGCGAGCATCTGCCGGATGAGGCGAAAGAGCTTCTGAAGAGTCGCGTCCAGGTCATCAATTTGTGGCGGCCGATCCGGGGACCGGTGCGGGACGCGCCGCTTGCGATGTGCGACGGTCAAAGCGTCGCGCCCGCCGATCTCGTCGCTTCCGACTTGATCTATCCGAACCGGAACGGCGAAAATTATACCGTAAAATACAATCCCAACCACCGCTGGTTCTACATTCCGGAGATGACGGCGGACGAGGCGCTGCTGTTGAAGTGCTACGATTCGGCGACCGACGGCCGCACCCGCTTTGTGCCGCATACTGCGTTCATCGATCCGACAACTCCACCTGACGCGCCGCTGCGCGAAAGCATCGAACTAAGGACGCTGGTATTTCACCGGCACTGATCCAGGCGGGAGCTGCGCGCTTCAGCGCGTCTGCCCTTGGAGCGACCGCGCCGATCCGGTACAAGGCGTGAATGAGCAGAAAAATCGACCCGATCACACGGTCCGTCGTTCAACACCGCCTCAGCTCGATCGTGCAGGAGATGGGCGAGGCCATGCTTCGCACTTCCTACTCGCAGATCCTCAATTCCAGCCGCGATTTTTCATTGGCGGTTTGCGACACGCGCGGCCGCCTGATCGCGCAAGCCGATCACATCCCCGTTCATGTCGGAGCGCTGCCCTGGGCCACGCTTGCGGTCGAGGAGAGGTTTTCAGGCGACATCAGGCCCGGCGACGTGATTCTGCTCAACGATCCCGATCATGGCGGCAGTCATCTGCCTGATCTCACCGCATTCGTGCCGATCTTCGACGGCGATAAGCGCCTGCTTTGGACCATCGTTCGCGCCCATCAAAGCGACATCGGCGGCGCGACGCATGGCGGCTATAATCCTGCCGCGACCGAAATCTGGCAGGAGGGCCTACGCGTCCCGCCGATCAAGCTTTATGAGGCGGGTCGGCTGCGCGACGATTTGCTGGACCTCTTGGCGCTCAATGTCCGCAACGCCAGGGAGTTCCGCGGCGATCTCGCTGCGATGGTTGGCGCTGCGCATCTCGGCGAGCGGCGGCTGTCGCGGCTGTTCGCCGAGTTCGGCGAGCCGGTTGTTGCGGCCGCGATGGAGGCGATCCTCGACGCCACCGAGCAGCAGACGCGCGCCGTGGTCGCGACCTGGAAGGACGGCGTATTTTACGGCGAAGCCTTTCTCGACGATGACGGCCATGGCCGCAGCGACATTCGCATCGCCGCAAAGGTTACCAAGAAGGGTAGCGACATCGAGGTCGATCTGTCCGAATCGGATCCGCAGTCGACCAGCTTCGTCAACTCCTCGCATGCCAACATGCAGGCCGCGGTCGCGATGGCCTTTGCCTATCTGATCGACGCCGACATTCCGAAAAACACCGGCGCATTGCGTCCGCTCCAGGTGATCGCAAAGCAGGGGACCGTGGTCTGGGCCGATCCGGGCCGGCCGGTGACGCTTTGCACCAGCCATCCGTCGAACGAGATTGTGGAGGCCATCGTCAAGGCGTTGTCGGCGTCCTGCCCGGATCGCGCGATGGCAGGATGGGGCCGCAGATTCCGGATCGCGATCCAGGGCGAAGACCCGCGGACGGGGCGGAATTTCATCTGGCACATGTTTCAGGCGCGCCCGGGAGGCGGTGCGTCATCCGGCGGCGACGGCTGGTCCTCGATCGGGGAATGGCACACGGTCGGCGGCATCAAGTTCGGCAGCATTGAAGTCGCCGAGGTGCGGTTTCCCTTGCATTTCCGCCATCATGAATTCCGCGCTGGATCGGGCGGCGACGGCCAGTTCCGCGGCGGTCTCGGCGTCGCGCTCGATCTCGTGCTGGAAACCGAAAAGCCCGCGCGCGGCAATACCGCAGGCGATGGCGCGCGCCACGGGCCCTGCGGGATGCTGGGCGGCAAGGACGGCGAACCGCATCGCTATTGCCTGTTGTCCGAAGGGCGTGAATCGCGCGTGTTGCGCACCAAGGAAGTCGGTATCGAAATCCGTCCCGGCGATTGCCTTGAGATACGCTCTTCCGGCGGTGGCGGCTGGGGAGTGCCCGCGCGGCGATCGGAGCACGCTCGCCGGCGTGATCGTGAGCAGGGGCTGATGTTAGAATCGGACCACTAGCGATGTTCACGATCGGGGTTGACGTCGGCGGTACTTTCACCGACCTGGTCGCGAGCGATGAGGCGGGCCACGCCGTGTTCGCCAAGGCGCAGTCGACGCCCGAGGATCAGTCGATCGGCGTGATGGCGGGGCTGGAAGAACTTGCAAGGCGGCTGAAGTTGAGCCGCGGCGAATTGCTCGCCGCGACCGCGCGCCTGGTGCACGGAACGACGGTCGCGACCAACGCGCTGTTGGAGCGAAAGGGCGCCAAGGTCGCGCTGCTGACCACCGAAGGCCATCGCGACGTCATCGAGATGCGCGAGGGCCTCAAGCCGAACCGCTACGATCTCCGCTCGCCACCGCCGGAGCCGCTGGTGCCGCGCGAGCTTCGCCTCGGAATTTTGGAACGGTTGAAGGCGAACGGCGATGTGCTGATTCCGCTTGAGAAGAAATCGCTGGATGAGGGCCTAGCTGCCATCCAAGAATCCGGCGCGACCTCGGTCGCGGTCTGCTTTCTGCATTCCTACCTCAACCCCGGTCACGAACTCGCGGCATTCGAGCGTCTGGCCGAGGCGCTGCCCGGTGTCAGCGTCTCGCGTTCGAGCGACGTGCTGCCGCAGATCAAGGAATATGAGCGCGTCTCGACCACGATCGTGAACGCCTATGTCGAGCCGGTGGTGCGGCGCTATCTGACCAATCTCAGCCGGCGCCTGGTCGATGCCGGATTCAAGGGCAGTCTCTTTATCGTGCTGTCGCATGGC
>JBATYU010000619.1:0-2093 GCA_049674245.1 Bradyrhizobium sp.
CCGGGTTAAGGGCATGCCCCGATCAAAGCGCGGCCGGCGCTGCCGTGCAAATCCTCAAGGTTATTTGCGGAGATCAAGCCGGCGCCCGGCGCTTACCTTGGCTTAGCAGTAGATCGCGCCTGCGTGGCCGTTGCCGTTGACCGCCGGAAAGCCGGCTGATTTGAGCGGCGATGGCGTTGCCGGTTTCCGCCAAGAAAACTCTTCCGCCTGCCGGCGCATCTCCGCCATGACCGCCGCTCGGGCCGCTTCGCGTTCTTGTACATTGACCATAACAAACCTCCGCGGGTGGAGCGCGAGGAGTGCCGCCCTTCTTGCGCGCTGCTGCTGCCGTCTTGTCATCGCGACAATCTCCCGACCAGGTTCTTGAGAACCCGCATCTCGGCATCGAGCCCAGCCTGCATGAGCAGGATGGAAAACAATTCGCGCGCCTCTTCGCGGCTCAAGTCGCCGATGTCCCGGCCGTGCTCGGCAATGAAAGCCGCGTAGTCGGCCTTATGCCGATCGCGACGGCGTTCGGCGTCGCTTAAGAGCGTTGCGAGCGCGTTCATCCGTCCCTCTCGCGGCGCGCCAACGCCGCTTTGCCACAACCTCTATGTTGTGCGTTATGACAATGATGGTAATTAAGCACAACATGGCCATCCGGGCAATGCGATGTTACGAAAACAGGGATTTCTCAATGATTCTGGGACTGAGGATGCCGCCAAAATTGGCGAATGGCGTAAGGCGGGTTGCCCTGATGGCGCCGCTTGCTTTGATTGCTCGGATTGACCACTGGCGCCGGCATCAGCCGGACGTTCCGAATTTGTCGGAGGCCATCCGGCGGCTTATCGAAATGGGCCTTGAGACCGGCGAGCGGCACGACAAGAAGCCGAAGCCGAAGGGCTGACTTGGAAAAGCAAAAGCCGCCGAGCGGCCTCGGCGGCCCTGCTTCGTGGGTTGACTGTTCTCTAGGGTCTCATGGGTTTCTTGCGTTTCTTGGCACCGCGCCGACCATTAACAGGATGCCGCCGATCTGCGGCAGCAATGCGAGCAGCATGAGCCGGAGCATGGCGAAATCGTCCCCGGTCGGCCGGAGCGCGCCGAGGCTTGCCCACGCAACGATTCGGCGCGCGGCCTCGGTTTGCGGGTCGGCGGCTTGCGTCACCGTACCCATTGCAGCGTCAAGGGCTTGGCGCCGGTCATTGACGGCCGCTTCCCGTTCCCGGGCAGAACTTGCCGACGCCGCCTTTGCACTCCCGATCCCGCGCGGTCATTCTGCGGCGCACAACCTTTAATCAGTCTAAATCTTCCGTTGGATTTTTTCCGTTAAGGCGCGTCGACAAGTCGTCGATAAGAGCAGGGCTAAAATGGTGCCCGATGCGACGCTCCCGCCCCGGTTGAGTCACTCATCTCCGGCGCGAAAAGGCCGTGGATGGCGGGCGGGAGTGGCTCTCAGTTTTGGCTTTCTCCAACCATTGAAGCGTCTCGGGAAGTACCTAAATTAGCGCCAAAAGCGACCGCCATTTAACCGTCAATTAAAGGACGAGCGTCAGCACAAACATTATGCGAGTTGGTATAATGAAATCTCATGATCTCGAATCGAAGTCCACGGAGGAGCTTTGGTCCCTTCACGAACAAATCGTCTTGGTTTTAGCGCGCAAGATATCGACCGAGAAAGGTCGGCTTGAGCAGCGACTGCGCGAGCTTGGCCAGGGCCAGCTCATGAGCGATGGGCATAAGAGCCGCGCACGGCGTCCGTACCCCAAAGTGGTTCCGAAGTTTAGGAATCCCAAACTGCCGTCCGAGACTTGGGCGGGTCGCGGGAAACAGCCACGCTGGCTCACTGAACAGCTCAGGTCCGGAAAGAAACTCGCCGAGTTCCGAATTAATTCGTCTGACCACGCTCGTCAGCGCACGCGCTAATTGAACTGCAAACAAAAAGACCACTCGAGGGCGGTCTCTATGTACGGATTTGATGGGATCGATTAGCAGGCGATCGCGCCATCCGCCGCGATTTCCGGGCTAGTTCTGCTTTCCTGACCCGCTCGCGCAGTTCGTTCAATTCGCATAACTGAACGTGGAGATTGGATACCGCACTGATCATAGCTGAAAGG
>JBATYU010000620.1:0-6651 GCA_049674245.1 Bradyrhizobium sp.
GGCCCTGGCGCAGCGCCACCGCCAGGGCCAGACCTGCAAACGCGCCCCCGCAAATGACGATGCTTCGCTGTGCTGACATGGAACCTGCTTTACTCATACTCTTGCTACCTGAGTATAGCTGGGCGAAACAGATACGCGAAGCAAGAGGTCGCGTCCCTCAGATCGTCATTCCGGGGCGCGAGCGGAGCGAGCGAACCCGGAATCCTATAGATTATTGCTCGAGATTCCGGGTTCGCGTCTTGCGACGCGCCCGGAATGACGAAAGCCGAAAGCGCTGCCATGTCCAAAGGACTGATTGACCTGATTTCCATCCTCGATCTCGAGCCGCTCGAGGTGAACCTGTTCCGGGGCAACAGCCCGAAGACGAGCTGGCAACGGGTGTTCGGCGGACAGGTGATCGGACAGGCGATGGTGGCGGCGTGCCGCACCGTCGAAGGGCGGCTGCCGCATTCGCTGCATTGCTATTTTATTCTTCCCGGCGATCCCCAGATTCCGATCATCTACGAAGTCGAGCGGCTGCGCGACGGCAGGAGCTATTCGACCCGCCGCGTCACCGCGATCCAGCATGGCAACGCGATCTTTTCGATCATGGTGTCGTTTCATGCCGAGGAACAAGGCGCGTTCGACCATCAGGACAAGATGCCCGACGTGCCGCTACCGGAGAAATTGACCGCCGAAGAAATCGCCAAGCAGCCGATGTTCCGCGAGATGCCGGACTTCATCCGCCGCTACTATGAATCGGATCGTCCGATCGAATTGCGCCCGGTGGAGCTCGGCCGCTATTTCGGAGAGAGGATCGACGACGGCCGCATCCACGTCTGGATCCGCACCGCCGCAAAACTGCCCGACGATCCGGCGTTGCACATGTGCGCGCTTGCCTATGCGTCGGATTTCTCGCTGCTCGACGCCGTAATGGCGCGCTACGGCCGCACCCTGTTCGACCGGCGCATGATGCCGGCGAGCCTCGATCACGCGATGTGGTTTCACCGCCCGTTCCGCGCCGACGAATGGCTGCTCTACGCGCAGGATTCGCCGAGCGCGCAAGGCGGCCGCGGGCTCACGCGAGGCCTGATCTTCAAGCCCGACGGCACGCTGGTGGCGTCCGTTGCGCAGGAAGGCTCGGTGCGCGAGCGCAAGTAATCGCGCTCACGCGTTGGCGTAGGCGTCTCTCTCGACCAGCGCGAATTGCGAGACGTACCATTGTGCGTACCAGCGCAGCAGCCACGGGATCGGAATGATAAAGACGCAGCCGAGGGCGAACGCAATGGTTCGCCACAGCATTTCCCACCCCGTCGCATTGAAGGTGATCTCGCGGCGCGTGCCGCTGACATTGCGGCAAATCCACCGCATCCAGGCAGTAACGACCCAGGCCCAGCCGATGATGGTGATGGCGGATATATAGAGCAGCAGATACCAGCCGATATAACCCAGCGCACCGCCCTTGAATTCGATCGGAAGCGGCTGGCCGTTCGATGAGAGATTGGCCGCGATCCATCGTACCACCATCCAGGCCAAGAACGCTTCAACCGGGAGCAGGATGAATTGGACATACCGGTAGCCGCTCAATCCGGCATAGGCACAAAGGCCGAGGATAACGAAGACGTACCAGATATCCAGCGGCTGCCCGTCGAAGCCGAGGTTCGGCCGCCGGGGCACCCGGATGCGCGTCGCCATCCAGCGATAGAAGTTGGTCGCCGTCCAGGGCGCGGGGATCACCAGCAGCGAGCCGATGATGAACAGCAGGCCTCGCCCAAGCAAGGACCATACGTCGACATCGAGCGACAGCGCGTTTCCGCCCTGTCCGCCGGCGCTCATCACTGCGCCCTGTTGCGGAAAGGCGGGAGGCATGGAGCCGCCCGACATCAGCTCCGGAATTTCGCCGGCCTTTTGCCAGCCCGCCATGCCCTCGCACCAAACCAGCGTGTCTGGCCTGACAGCCCCCCGGGCGATCAGATCGCGAAGCTGGGCTTGCGGATAAGGGCCTTGTTGCTGACCTTGCGACGCATAAAACCAGGACCGGTCGACCATTTTGTTTCCTCAATGCATTGTTGCGGCCGGCGGATTTAAAAGGACCGCCGGCGAAAAAAGGATTTCCTGGATAATCTCCTGCTCCTCGGCGAGCCTAGCGAGAGGGAACGCGACACAGCAATTGTTTTTCGTTCTTGGCTGCAACTTTTTGTGCCATTTGCCCGGAAAGATGCCAGACTTGGGGCGGGCGCAGTTCAAGCGCGACCGCTGTTCAGAAAATCGAGGAAACGAAGGCCTGACCATGAAACTCGTCGTTGCGATCATCAAACCCTTCAAACTTGACGAGGTGCGCCAGGCGCTGACGGCCATCGGCGTGCATGGCATGACGGTCACGGAAGTGAAGGGCTATGGCCGCCAGAAGGGCCACACCGAAATCTATCGCGGTGCCGAATATGTCGTGAATTTTCTGCCCAAGCTGCGGATCGAAATCGCGGTCGCGTCCGACCTGGCGGACGAGGCGGTTGCAGTCATCACCTCGAACGCCCGCACCGGGCAGATCGGCGACGGCAAGATCTTCGTGACCCCGATCGACCGCGCCTTGCGCATCCGCACCGGCGAGACCGACAGCGACGCGCTCTAGCCGCTTTCGGGACGAGTCCTCGGGTTTTACCCGAAGTGAGGGACCGTTCGCGCCGGCAGCCCCATTCTGATGCCTTTTCTCTGCTTCGCGGATGAGCAGAATTGTGTCCGCAGCTTGTCACGCCTACGATTTGAGCAGGCATGATTAGATTTTAGGCGAGACGAAATGGCGCGGCTTTGGCCATTTCCCGCAAAGCACAAAAAGGTCCGCGTTCATAATCCGTTAGGGAATGCCGCCGATCTGGCACGGCATTTGATTCTAACGGTTCCGGCTGTGCCCGCGTAGTGAACTTCTCCGCGTGGTGAACCTCAGTCGAGAACGCCCGGTCACCCCTCGACCGGCCCAAGCGGGGATTAAGACCCATGAAAATTGTTATGGCGATCATCAAGCCATTCAAGCTCGAGGAAGTCCGTGATGCCTTGACCGCCATTGGCGTTCACGGTCTCACGGTGACGGAAGTCAAGGGATATGGCCGGCAGAAGGGTCATACGGAAATTTATCGTGGCGCCGAATATGCGGTGAGCTTCCTGCCCAAGATCAAGATCGAGGTGGCGATCGCCTCCGATCAAGTCGACAAGACCATCGAGGCCATCACCTCGGCGGCAAAAACCGGTCAAATCGGCGACGGCAAGATCTTCGTCATCAACCTCGACCATGCGGTTCGCATCCGCACCGGTGAGGCCGATGCCGCGGCCCTCTGATTTCGCGCTCAACCTCACCACTTTAGGAGTAGATGAAAATGACGTTCAAACGTCCCTTTAGCGCGGGATTGGCGGCCCTCGCAGTCGGCCTGTTCGCCGCAACCGCGGCCTACGCGGAGCCCACCGTCAACAAGGGCGACAACGCCTGGATGCTGACGTCGACGGTGCTGGTGCTGTTGATGACCATCCCCGGCCTTGCGCTGTTCTATGGCGGCCTCGTTCGTTCCAAGAATATGCTCTCGGTGTTGATGCAGGTGTTCTACACCGTCTGCATCGTCGTCGTGATCTGGGCGCTCTACGGCTACAGCCTTACCTTCACCGGCGGCTCCGACTTCATCGGCGGCTTCTCGAAGGCCTTCCTGATGGGCGTGACGCCGGACTCCAAGGCGGCGACCTTCAGCGTCGACGCCAATATCTCGGAGCTGGTCTACGTCTGCTTCCAGATGACATTCGCGGCGATCACCCCGTGCCTGATCGTCGGCTCGTTCGCCGAACGCATGAAGTTCTCGGCGGTCGCGCTGTTCATTCCGCTCTGGGTGACCGTGATCTATTTCCCGATCGCGCACATGGTCTGGTACTGGGCTGGACCGGACGCGATCTCGGATGCGGTCAAGGCGCTCGCGGCTGCAGGGGATGCTGCGGCAAAGACGGCGGCTCAAGCCAAGCTTGACGAGGTCAATGCCGACGCCGGCTGGATCTTCAAGAAGGGCGCGATCGACTTCGCCGGCGGCACCGTGGTGCACATCAATTCGGGCATCGCCGGCCTGGTCGGGGCCCTGCTGGTCGGCAAGCGCGTCGGCTACGGCAAGGACCTGATGGCCCCGCATTCGCTGACCATGACCATGATCGGCGCCTCGCTGCTCTGGGTCGGCTGGTTCGGATTCAACGCCGGATCGAATCTCGAAGCCACCGGCGGCGCCGCGCTCGCCATGACCAACTCCTTCGTCGCGACCGCGGCGGCGGCGCTGTCCTGGATGTTCGCGGAATGGATCATCAAGGGTCATCCTTCCGTGCTCGGCGCGTTGTCGGGCGCGGTCGCCGGCCTGGTCGCGGACACGCCCGCGGCCGGTTACTCCGGCCCGATGGGCGCGATCGTGCTCGGCCTCGTCGTCGGCGTGGTCTGCCTGTTCTTCGTGACCGTGGTGAAGAACTCGCTCGGCTATGACGACGCGCTAGACGTGTTCGGCGTACACTGCATCGGCGGCATCATCGGCGCGCTTGGCACCGGCATCCTGGTGAACCCGGCGCTCGGCGGCACCGGCATCATGGACTACACCGTCGGCAAGATCGCCGATTACGACTTCGTCGCGCAGATGACGTCGCAGGCCTGGGGCGTCGGCACCACGCTGGTGTGGTCGGGCGTCGGTTCTGCGATCCTCTACAAGGTCGTCGATGTCATCGTCGGCCTGCGCGCCAATGTCGAGACCGAACGCGAAGGCCTCGATATCACCGAGCACACCGAGCGCGCCTACAACATGTGAACCTCCCGGGGCGCGGGCTTAACTGACCGCGCCCAGAACTACGGTTTGGGCACATACCCGGCAATGCCCGGACCGTTGAGGGGCTCCAGCGCAAGTTGGAGCCCCTTTCTTTTTCCCAAAAGGGCGAAAAGGCAACGCCAATGGCAGCCACTCCCGTCACCCACGGGCTTCCCGACCAGAACCCGCAAAATCGCCGCTGGCGCCGATGGTTAATCGCGTCTTAACCTCGCCGTATCTATGGTGGTTTGATCCGCATCCGCGACCCACGCCCAAGAAGGGCGGTCGGCGGTTGTCGAAAGTTGCTGGCGCTTCAACCTATGGTCATGACTGCTTCATCCCGCGCGCCTGAGAGTGCCGGACATCAGGAAAGCGAACGGTCGCCTTTTGCGCGAACGACCGAGCTGCTGGCTCCCTATAGGCCCGCCAAGCCATTGATAACGCTGTCATTGGGCGAGCCGCAGCACCCGGTGCCGGACTTTGTCGGACCGGTTCTGGCGCAATATATCGCCGACTTCGGCCGCTACCCCATGGCCAAGGGCATCGAGCCGTTCCGGCGGGCGGCGGCGAGCTGGCTTTCCAGCCGATTCGGCTTGCCCCGCGGAATCGATCCCGAGAGCGAAATTCTGGTCCTGAACGGCAGCCGCGAGGGCCTGTTTTTCGCAGCCCTGACCGCCGCCCGTCATGTCGGCGAGCGGCGGGGGAAGCCTGCGATCCTGATGCCCAATCCGTTTTATCCCGCCTATGGCGCCGGCGCCCGCGCCGCGGGCTGCGAGCAGATTTACCTGCCGACGACCCTTGCCAACGGATTCCTTCCCGATCTCGACACGCTCGATGATGCGACGCTGGCGCGAACGGTCGCGATCTACATTGCCTCGCCGGCGAACCCACAAGGCGCCGTCGCCAGCCGCCAATATTTCAGCCGCTTGAAAAGGCTCGCCGACCGCTTCGGCTTCATGATCCTGAGCGACGAGTGTTACTCGGAAATCTACACCAAGGAAGCGCCGGGCAGCGCGCTCGAATGCGCCGGTCCCGATTTCGCCAACGTGGTTGCGTTTCAGTCGCTTTCAAAGCGCTCGAACCTGCCCGGCCTGCGCGTCGGTTTTGCGGCCGGCGACAAGAAGTTTCTCGGCCTGTTTCACGAGCTGCGCAATGTCGCCGCACCCCAGGTGCCGGTGCCGCTGCAGCAGGTCGCGGTCGCGGCCTATAGCGACGAGGCCCATGTCGAGGAGAACCGCAGGCTTTACCGGATCAAGTTCGATCTCGCCGACCAGATTCTCGGCAATCGCTATGGCTATCGCCGGCCTGCCGGCGGCTTCTGCGTCTGGCTCGATGTGTCCTCGCGCGGCGGCGGCGAAGCGGTGGCGGTGAGGCTTTATCGCGATGCCGGCGTGCGCGTGATCCCGGGCAGCTATCTGGCGCGGCAACAAGGAGACGGTTTCAATCCCGGCGCCGGTTATATCCGCCTCGCGCTGGTATCGGACAGTGAATCAACGGCCGAGGCGTTGCACCGGCTGGTCGAAACCTTGGATTAATCGCGAGCGCCCATGAGCATGCCAGCGATCGAACGTGTCATTCCCCTGGTCGGTCAATTGCCGGTCTCGATGCGCGAAGCGCTGGTGCGGCGCTTGCGCGAGCTCTTTGGCCTCGGCTTGATCGCGTTGTCCGGCGTAGCGTCGGCGGCGCTGATGACCTGGTCGGTGCAGGATCCGAGCCTGAGCCACGCGACCTCGCGCGCAATCCGCAACATCGTCGGCTATCCCGGCGCGATCGTCGCCGATCTCCTGATGCAGATTCTCGGCCTCGGCGCGATCATGCTGATCCTGCCGATCGCGGTGTGGGGCTGGCGCATGCTGACCCATCG
>JBATYU010000621.1:0-3513 GCA_049674245.1 Bradyrhizobium sp.
GAGTTAGCCCAGGCAAATGTCCTTGCGATGGCACCAATCGGAACGTTGGCTCGCGTGCTCTTGAGCAGCGGGGTGAGCGTCGCGACATAGGCTCGCGTCTCATCCGGTAACGGTCGACCGGTCGCCAGATGTCGTTCGTAGCGTCCAGGTCCTGCATTGTAGGCGGCGAGGAACCCCGGTGCACCGTAGCGATCGTGGAGTTCTCGGATGTATGCGGCGCCGGCCAGGATGTTGTCGTGGGGATCAAAGGGATCGGCGCCGAGACCGTGGCGAGCGCGCAATTCGGCCCAGGTCTTTGGCATGATCTGCATCAGGCCCATAGCGCCCTTGGATGACCGCGCTCGCTGTTTTACGCTGCTTTCGACGTGCATCACCGCGCGTATCCAATGTTCCGGCACACCGAAGCGCTTGGACGCTTCGGTGACAAACGCAGCGAACGGATTGATAGATAGACCGCTCGCCCGATGGGTGGCCGGCGACGCTCGTTCAGCATGCGCTTCGCTGCTCGCCAGCATCGAGGATGCGAAGATCGCCACGATGCACACGATCGTCCCGAGAGATCGCAAGGCTGCCATCGTGCTCGCGACCGTCAAGGGTGACGCGCTGGCGCGCCGGCCTTGCGGCCGCCCTTGACCGCCGCTCCGCGCGACGGCGTTGCAAATCTCGGTCGGGACGGAGGAATGGTCCGCGTTTTGACCAAACAAAGGAATGAGAGAAGACTTGGAGTTTTGCGGCAAGGTCATTCCTCCTCGCCGGTCCAAAGAGGCTCCGCCCTTCCGATGATGGCGCTCGTCGGCAGCGCGCCGAAATATCGCCCGTCGAGCGAATCTGCCGACTGCCAGTTCATGAGGAAGACTTCGCCGTCGACGATGACGTGGCAGCCCTGCCAGATTGGCAGCGGTCGGCCCCGGCTATCGCGTTCGCGCGCCTCGCCTACCCAGGTCTTGTCGACCGTGATGATGAGTTGATCCCTACAAACGGTCTGGCCTGGAAGCGCCAGCACGCGCTTCAGCAAGGGAACGCCGCGCGGCAGATAGCCGCCTTCTGCAAGGAATGTTGCGAGGGGTTCTGGCGGTTCGACGACGACGATTTGGGTGACAGCGAGTCTGGCGGCGGGCCGCACCAAGTAGAGACCGACGGGGACGCTCTCGGAGGCGTTCCAGATATAATGTGTGGCTGGTTGCGCCCCGATCGTTGACAGCGCGACGGTCGCGGCCGCAAGCACCGTCAGAAGCGTCGTCACGCGGTGCTTCATGGCGCAATCCTTCGCCGATGAAGCCAGGCCTGATGGCGCGAGCGTGTGTACGACCGCGGCACTTCATTGACGGACAGACGATTGTGGACGTGATGCCAATAGTCGGGTGCTGCGTCGGCCGGATCGATGCCGAGCGCCTCGACGGCATCGACAATCTGCAACACGCGTTCGACTTTGGGCCAACCGGACAGCCGCAATAATATGTCGCCGCCGGGCCGCACATAGGGCACGGTCGCGCAGCGCTGGCCGGGCGCGACCGCCCTGATGATATCGATGCGCGAGATGAGGGTGCCGAAGTCGTTTGAGGTCCAACGCACGAACGCAAAGATGCTGCCCGGCGCAAACGACAGGATCCGCCGTCGCTTATCGAGAATCTGCTCCTCGGCGTGGCGGCCGAAGCGAATCCAGTTCTCGATGCGCTTTTCAAGCCAAAGAAGTTCGACGTGTGTGAGGTCACTCATGCTGTTCTCCCTTCGTGGGAGAATTGCCGAGCTATAATGCTGGAGAGTTGCAGCACCACCATGCCGCCGAATCCGTCTTGGTTCGAGAGCCCGCCGATCGAGACGCGCCGCGCTATTGACGGCCACTTATCCTCAACGGCGAAAAACGCGCGGTCCGTTAGAAAGAATCCGAAGGATTCAAGGTTAGAGAAGTTACGGGCACGGCAAGTTATTGAGTGCGAAGACTCTTCAACCGATTCCGGTCCCCGATAGCACGAGGATCGGGTCCCCGATGGCACGTGAGTCGCGGTCCCCGATAGCACGAGATGATTCACAGCTTTTCCCCAGATGCCGTTGCGCGGCCACGACAGTGCAGAGCAGCCGCCACCGGATCGACAGGAATGGGCGTGAAACTGAGGCGCTCGGTGCCGCGCAAGCTGCGCTCGATGAGCAGGCGATAGCCGGGTAGCCGTTCGCGGCGGACGATCTCGCGTAGATCGTAGGCGAAATGTTTTAGCGGCGAGAGGCTGCCGGACTTTGCGTGAAGGTGTTTGAGATCAAAACTCCAGCCACCTTCCTGGCGGCCGCCGTGCTTGCGGACGAGCCGATAGAGCCAGCGCTCCAGACCGCCGGTCAGATCGAAATACGCCCGGTCGATGGTAAGCACGAGCGTTTCGTCCAGCACGCCGGCGTAGAACCAGTCCGGCAGGATCAGCTCCAGCCCAAGCGGCCGGCCATTTGGATCGGCCGTCTCTTTCCATTCGTTGATCCAGGAGAAACGATGCCGCCGACGTTCCGTCGGTTGGCGGATTGAGGTCATGACGGTCGTCGACTGCAACCGGTCGTGCCCGGCTTTGAGCCGGTCGTAATCGTGCGCGCTGGTGCCGCGGCCAACGAAGGTGAGCATCTCGTAGGGCGTTGCCGCCATCAGGCGCGACGTCTTCAGACCGGCGTCGCGGGCCTCGACGATCTGGCTGGCAGCCCAGATCAGGACGTCGGCGTCCCAGATGGTCGCCATGCCGTGCTCGGGCACGGCTTCGACGCGAATGGTGATCTTGCCGGCGCGGAAATCGATCGGGACGATGCGCTTCGACTTGGCCAGCGAGAAGAATGGATAAGCCATCAGGTCTTGCGCGTCGCGGGCAGCGAGATCGCCGGGAAGCGCACAAAACAGATCGAGCTGCTCGCGCTCTGAGGTGTGTCTGCGCCGCATCGCGACTTCCCCCCTCAGCGATCAGCGGCGCGCTTGGCCGGCATAGGGCCGCAGCTCCGCAGCATGGCGCTTAGCGGGCAACACGGTGCCGGGATCGGAGGTCGATGTCTTGGCGCCACGATCGGCCCAAGCTTGCAGGTCCTCGAGCGCATAGACGACACGTCCGCCGAGCTTTCGATAGGCGGGACCGGTGCCATAGGTTCGGTGCTTTTCCAGTGTTCGCCCTGAGAGGCTGAGGAATCGCGCGGCTTCGGGCGTGCGCAGGTATCGCGGCGGCAGGCCGGCGTTTGGATCGGGCATATCAGAGGCTCCGTCGTCTCATGGAGTGCCACGGCGATTCGCGGCGCGTCTGTGGTGACGATGGCGGAGGAGGCAAGCGCAGAGGGATGCCGATGATGGGGGTGCCGAATTGCGGTACCCCTCCTCGCCGACATCGTCAGCTATTTCTTGCGGCGGCTCGGACGGAGCAGTTCGCGATAGCCGCCGCGCATCAGGGCAAGACCGGTTTGCACCAGGCGGATGGTGCGGTTGCGCAAATCGTGAGTTTTCCAGGCCCGCTCTGGAATACGCTTGGCACCGAATAGTCCCTCCGCGATGGCGCGATA
>JBATYU010000622.1:0-2622 GCA_049674245.1 Bradyrhizobium sp.
ATATCGAAGGAATCGGGAATCGAATAATTGAGAGTGTTGCGCAGCAGGACGGAGAGGAAAATATCGGCGGCGACGATGCCGACGATCCCGGCCGCGATCCATTCGATCGTGTCGATGAAACGATCCATCCAGGCGCGCGTCATGTCCGCTTCCTGCCCGGGGGCGATTGCAGGGAACACGGCAGCGGAACGAGCCCGCCGCCGTCGCAAGGCAAGTTCGACTTTTTTACTGCGTCAGGGCGTTATACTTGGCGAGGGTCGCTTTCAGATCGGCCATCGCGGCGTCCGGATCGACGCCGGTTTTCTTCACGCCGTCGGCCCAGGTGTTGACCAGCGGCTCGGACGCCTTCCTCCACAGCGCGAGCTGGTCCGGCGTCAGCGTGTAGACCTCGTGACCTTCCTCCGCCTTCACCTTGGCGATGCCGGCGTCCTCGAACCTGCCCCAGGGTCCGCCGACCCGGCCGGCGGCTTCCGTGTTGCAATTGTCGTCGATCGCCTTCTTCTGCATGTCGGACATCTGGTTATACTTGTCCTTGTTCATGACAAAGACAAAGGTCGTAACATAGAGCGGCGCCTCCATGTGATATTTCGTCACCTTGTCGACGCCGAACAGCACCAGCGATCCCCAGGGGAAAGTGACGCCATCGGCGACGCCGCGTTCGATGATGTCGCGGACTTCCGGCGCCGACGACTGCACGTTTGTGCCGCCGAGCAGCGTCACGAAATTCGCCATGGTGGCGTGGGCGGGACGGATCTTCATGCCCTTGACGTCGTCGGGAACCACGATCTTCTTGGTGCGCGTGTGGAACGACGACGGCGAATGGATGAACGCCAGGCAGAACTTGACATCCTCCATCTCCTTGTCGGCATATTTGCGATACCAGGCATCGAGCGCCTCGGAGCCGCCCTTGGCGTCCGACATCAGGAACGGCAGTTCGCCGGCGCCGATGATCGGGAAGCGGCCGGGTTGATAGCCGGGGTTAACATAAGTGACGTCGGCGATGCCGTCGCGCGCCATGTCATAGTGATCGAACGCCTTACCGAGCTGTTGCGCCGGAAACACCTTGTACTTGATGGTGCCGCCGGAGGCCTTCTCAACCGCAGCGCCCCAGTCTTCCAGCGCCTTTTGCAGCGGGTGCGAGGCCGGCACCCAGTGCGAGATTTTCAGTTCGAAGGTTTTTTCCTGGGCGAATGCGGGCGTCGCGCTCAAGGCCAGCACCAACGCCAAAATCGTCTTCCTCATCGACATCGTCTCCCTCTCGGCACAGGCTTTTGATGGCCCTTTGTAGATATTGTTATATGATATAATTGTCATTGCAAGCCGGCGGCAACGACCGGCGGCTTGAGGTTGAGCCTATAATATCGGAGGGAGCAAGTATTGCGGACGAAAGTAGCAATCATTGGCGCGGGGCCGGCGGGATTGCTGCTGGGACAACTGCTCCGGAGCTACGGCATCGACAACATCATCCTGGAGCGGCAGACCGGCGAATATGTGCTCGGCCGCATCCGCGCCGGCCTTCTGGAAGAGGGCACGGTGGCGCTGCTCGACGAAGTCGGGGCTGGCGGCCGCGCGCACCGCGAGGGCCTGGTGCATGACGGCATCGAGCTCGCCTTTGGCGGCGGCCGTCATCGCATCGACATGAGGGCCGCGACCGGCAAGACGATGATGATCTATGGCCAGACCGAGGTGACGCTCGACCTGATGAATGCGCGCAAAGAAGCCGGCTTCACCACCGTTTACGAAGCCCGTGACGTCAAGCCGCACGATTTCGACACCGATCATCCGCGCGTCAGCTATGTCAAGGACGGGATCACCCACGAGATCGAATGCGACTTCATCGCCGGCTGCGACGGCTTTCACGGCATCAGCCGCGCCAGCGTCAGGCCTCAGGCGATCGAGACGTTCGAACGGGTCTATCCGTTCGGCTGGCTCGGCATTTTGTCGGAGACGCCGCCGGTCTCAAACGAGTTGATCTATTCCAACCATGCGCGGGGATTTGCGCTCTGCACCATGCGTTCGACGCACCGCAGCCGCTACTACGTACAATGTTCGCTCGACGACCACATCGACCTGTGGCCGGACGACCGCTTCTGGGACGAACTGAAGCGGCGGCTGGACCAGAGCGCGGTCGATCATCTCGTCACCGGGCCTTCGATCGAAAAAAGCATCGCGCCGTTGCGAAGTTTTGTCGCCGAGCCGATGCGGTTCGGGCGGATGTTTTTGGCCGGCGACGCCGCGCACATCGTGCCGCCGACCGGCGCCAAGGGGCTCAATCTCGCCGCCAGCGACGCCCATTATCTGTCGCACGCGTTGCGCGAATATTACGACGAGAAATCCTCCGCCGGCATCGATGCCTACTCCACCACGGCCCTGGCGCGGGTCTGGAAGGCGGTGCGGTTTTCCTGGTGGATGACCTCGATGCTGCACAAATTCCCGGACACGGGAACCATCGGCGCACGCATTCAACTGGCCGAACTCGATTACGTCTGCAGCTCCAAGGCGGCGATGACGTCGCTGTCGGAGAATTATGTGGGCTTACCGTTTTAATGACCACGATCGTCATTGCGAGCCAACGGGTCGCGCGAATGCGCGCCCGATGACAGGCTTCGCGAAGCAATCCAT
>JBATYU010000623.1:0-1538 GCA_049674245.1 Bradyrhizobium sp.
GGCCGGAATAGCACCATTCCAGCGCCTGCGAGATGCCGACGATGCGCGGCAGGAACCAGCTCGATGCGGCTTCCGGCACGATGCCGCGTTGGGAGAACACGAAGCCGAATCGCGCGGCCTCAGACGCAATGCGGATATCCATCGCAAGCTGCATGGTGACGCCGATCCCGACGGCGGGGCCGTTAACGGCGGCGATCACAGGCTTCAGGCATTTGAAGATGCGCAGCGTGAGCTGGCCGCCGCCGTCGCGTACGCCTGCGTCGCTGTAGTCGACCTTGCCGTTGGCAAGCCGCTTGACCGGCCCACGCCGCGCATCGCGATCAAAAGTGTCGGCGCCCGACGAAAGATCGGCGCCGGCACAAAAACCGCGGCCGGCGCCGGTGACGATGATGGCTCTGACATTGTCGTCCTTGTCAGCGGCATCGAACGCCTCGATCATTTCCCGCTGCATGGCGGCGTTGAAGGCGTTGAGCTTGTCCGGCCGATTAAGCGTGATCGTGAGGATCTGTTCGGCGACCTCGTATTTGATCGTCTCATACGCCATGGGGGATTCCTTCCTGTGCTATTTTTGGCCGTCATTCCGGGGCGGAGCGAAGCGACGAGCCCGGAATCCATAACCACGATCGGGAGCATGGATTCCGGGCCTGCGCCAAGTGGCGCATCCCGGAATGACGAAGGAGTTATTTCTTCGGCGGGCTCGGCCACGGCCTTTGCGCACCGCGCAAGCCTTCGAACGCTTTGGCCATGCCGAGCACGCCGAGATCGTCGAAGCGGCGGCCGACGATCTGTACGCCGATCGGGAAACCCTTGCTGTCGTGGCCGCCATTGATGGCGATGGCCGGATTTTCCGACATGTTCCACGGCACGGTGTAGCAGATGTGCTCGAACGGTTTTTCCGGGTCGTTGATCGGGGCGGCGAATTCGGCCGGAAAATTCACCACCGGCGACACCGGCGAAATCACGTAGTCGAGATCGCAGAACAGCTTTGCGGCCGCCGCGCGGATCGCCATCGTGGCGTTAAAGCCCCTGATCACCTCGACACCCGACAGCTTCTCAGCCCGCTCCGCCCATTTGTAGATATAGGGCAGCGCCTTGCCGCGCTCGGCCGGCGCCAGCGTGGCGAGATCGTTCCACAGCCGGGCGCGCCAGAAATTGTCGAGCCCGTCGAGCATTTCGCGGGTCAAGATGCCGTCCACTTCGGTGACGACGGCACCGGCGGATTCGAACGCCTTCGCGGCCTTCACCGCGACCTCGCGGACCGCTTTCTCCAGCGCCTGGCCGACGCCGGGATCGAGCATCAGCCCAAGGCGCAATTTGCGCGGCGACTTGTCGTGCGCCTTCCAGTTGATGGTGTCGGGCGGCAGGCTCATGCCGTCGCGGCGATCGGGTTTTGACAGCACGCTCATCATCAGCGCGGCGTCGTCGACGGTCCGCGTCATCGGTCCGGCGACGCGGCCGACGTAAGGCGGATCGATCGGGATACGCCCGAGGCTCGGCTTCAGTCCGACCAGGCCGCACCAGCCGGCCGGCAGCCGCAC
>JBATYU010000624.1:0-4173 GCA_049674245.1 Bradyrhizobium sp.
GGCATGTTCCTGGTGCACTACCCGATCGTGCTCTGGCTGCAATACTGGCTGTTCGATTTCGATCTGCCCGCCATCGTCAAGGCCGCGGTCGCGTTCGTGCTGACCGTCGCCTTCAGCTGGGCGGTGACCAGAGCGTTACGGATGATCCCTGGCGCGACCCGCGTGCTCTAGTTCAAAAATATAACGGTTGGCATCAAACCTGCATGCGCGGTCCATAGCGTTTTCAACCAGTTCGCGTGAAGAAAATGCGTCAAAAGAATTGGGAGGCGTGTCCAGGGCTAGCCAGAAAAGGACGCCTATTAATGGGACTATCTGCCATTCTGATCGCCACCGCGCTCAGCCTGACTATGCTGGTGGCAGTCGCGGACCTGCCGTGAAGCTCTCACACGGTTTTTCAACCGGTTAGCTCGCACCGTTCATGTAAGCGGGCAACCAGCGCTCGAAGGCCGATGTTAACGAATTGATCGAGACCGGCGGCTCGCCTGCGATGGCAATTTCTGCGCCGCCGGTCGTGCCGATGCGGGCGCAGGGTACGCCTGCGCCCATCATCTTTGCCAGTACCAGTCCTGCTTGTTCAGCCGGCACCGTGACGATGTAGCGCGCCTGATCCTCGCCGAACCAATAGGCATGCGGCACGATCGAGCTGGGTGCGGCCGGAAGCTGCGCGCCGATCCCGCCTGCGATTGCCATCTCGGCGAGCGCAATCAAAAGACCGCCGTCGGATACATCATGCGCCGCGGTCGCGGTGCCGGCGTGGATCATGCCGCGCACCACACGGCCGTTGCGCTTCTCAGCGGCCAGATCGACCGGCGGTGGCGCACCCTCCTCGCGGCCGCAGATGTCGCGCAGATAAACGGATTGCCCGAGCCAGCCATGGGTTTCACCGATCAAGAGGATCGCCTCGCCCTCGGCCTTGAAGGCCAAGGTCGCCGATTTCGCAAAATCGTCGAGCAGGCCGACGCCGCCGATCGAGGGTGTCGGCAGGATGCCGCGGCCGTTTGTTTCGTTGTAGAGCGAGACGTTGCCGGACACGACCGGGAAATCCAGCACGCGGCAGGCCTCCGATATGCCCTTCAGGCAGCCAACGAACTGGCCCATGATCTCGGGGCGCTCCGGATTGCCGAAATTGAGGTTATCGGTGATCGCGAGCGGCCGTCCGCCGACCGCGGTGATGTTGCGCCAGGCTTCGGCCACCGCCTGTTTCCCACCTTCGAACGGGTCGGCTTCGCAATAACGCGGCGTGACATCGACGGTCAGCGCCAGCCCCTTCGGCCCGTCCTGCACCCGCACGACCGCCGCATCGCCGCCGGGGCGCTGCACGGTATTGCCCAAAATGACGTGATCGTATTGCTCCCAGACCCAGCGCTTCGAGCAAAGCTCCGGGGTGCCGATCAGCTTTTCCAACGCCTGCGAAATCCCCATCGGCGGATTGATGTCGCGCGCATGCACCACCGGCAGCGGCGGCGAGGCCACGTGCGGCCGGTCATAGAGCGGCGCTTCGTCACCCAATTCCTTGATCGGCAGGTCGGCCATGACGTCGCCGCCGTGCTTGACGACAAAGCGTTTGCTCGGCGTGGTGTAGCCGACCACCGCGAAATCCAGCCCCCATTTCCTGAAGATCGCCTCGGCCTCTTTCTCCTTCTCGGGCTTCAAGACCATGAGCATGCGCTCCTGGCTTTCCGAGAGCATCATCTCGTAGGCGCTCATGCCGGTTTCGCGGGTCGGGACGCGATCGAGATCGAGGTCGACGCCGAGGCCGCCCTTGGCCCCCATCTCGACCGCCGAGCATGTCAGGCCTGCCGCGCCCATGTCCTGGATCGCGATCACGCAACCGGCGTGCATGATCTCCAGACAAGCCTCTAGCAGCAATTTCTCCGCGAAGGGATCGCCGACCTGCACGGTCGGGCGCTTTTCCGCGGAGTCGTCGTCGAATTCGGCCGACGCCATCGAGGCGCCGTGAATACCGTCGCGCCCGGTCTTGGAGCCCAAATAGACGATCGGCATATTCACGCCGGAGGCCGCCGCGTAGAAGATCTTGTCGGTATCGGCGAGGCCAACCGCCATGGCGTTGACCAGGATGTTGCCGTCATAGCGGGTATGGAAGCGCACCTGTCCGCCGACCGTCGGCACACCGAAGGAATTGCCGTAGCCGCCGACGCCGGCGACGACGCCCGAGACCAGATGGCGAGTCTTGGGATGTTCCGGCGCGCCAAAACTCAACGCGTTGAGACAGGCAACGGGCCGTGCGCCCATCGTAAAGACGTCGCGCAAAATGCCGCCGACGCCGGTGGTCGCGCCTTGATAGGGCTCGATATAGCTCGGGTGATTGTGGCTCTCCATCTTGAAGACAACGGCCTGGCCGTCGCCGATGTCGATCACGCCGGCGTTCTCGCCCGGCCCCTGGATCACCCACGGCGCCTTGGTCGGTAGCCCCCGCAGATGGATGCGCGAGGATTTGTACGAGCAATGCTCGTTCCACATCGCCGAAAAAATCCCGAGCTCGGTGAAGCTCGGCACCCGCCCGATCAGTTTCAAGATGCGCTCATACTCGTCCGGCTTCAGCCCATGGCTGGCGACGAGTTCGGGGGTGATCTTGGGTTCGTTCATGCGGCTTCTTGCGGGGACTTAAGGTCCCTTATTAGGGAGATCGAAGCGGGGCGAAAAGGCCTTTTATGGCGCAATTTTCCGCTGTCCAGAGCTTTGCGGTCGCAAGGCAGACTCCTGCCGAACGCTACGCTGCGCGCTCCAGATGCGCCAGCAGCCCTGCGAACAGGCCGCGGCCGTCGGTGCAGCCCATGATGTCTTCGACGTGGTTTTCCGGATGCGGCATCATGCCGAGCACATTGCCGGCATCGTTGACGATCCCCGCGATGGCGTGCGCGGCGCCGTTGACGTTGGCGGCCTCACTCACCGCGCCCTCGGGCGAGCAGTAGCGATAGAGCACCCGCCCCTCGCCCTCGAGGCGCAGAAGCGTCTCTTCGTCCGCCTCGTAATTGCCCTCGCCATGGGCGACCGGCACGCGGATCACCTGTCCGGCGTTATAGCCGCGCGTGAACGGGGTGTCGGAGCGCTCGACCCTTAAGTGCACGTCATGGCAGATGAATTTCAGCCGCGCGTTGCGCATGAGCACGCCGGGCAGAAGACCCGCTTCGCAGAGGATCTGAAAGCCGTTGCAGACGCCGAGCACGAGACCGCCTTGGGCCGCAAATGCCCGCACCGCGTCCATGACGGGCGCGCGCGCCGCAATGGCGCCGCAGCGCAAATAGTCGCCGTAGGAAAATCCGCCGGGCACCACGACGAGATCGATGCCCTTGGGCAGCGCTGTCTCGGCGTGCCAGACCATCGCGGGTTCATGGCCGGAGATAAGCCGCAACGCGCGCGCCATGTCGCGCTCGCGATTGATTCCGGGAAAAACGAGGACGGCGGATTTCATCTGGCGCGCTTGCCTAGCCCAAAACCTCGACCCGGTAATTCTCGATCACGGTGTTGGCCAAGAGCTTGTCGGCGGCCGCCTTCAGCGCCGCTTCGGCCTTGGCCTTGTCGGAGCCGGCAAGCTCGATGTCAAACACCTTGCCCTGGCGAACGCTGGCGACGCCGTCGACGCCGAGCGATTTCAGCGCGCCTTCGATGGCCTTGCCTTGCGGATCGAGAATGCCTGATTTCAGCGTGACGGTGACGCGCGCTTTCAACGTTGCAAACCCTCTAGCTCTTGACCAGCACCGGGCCGGAGCCGGCAGGCCGCTCGTTCTCCATTAGGATGCCGAGCCGCTTTGCAACTTCAGTGTAGGCTTCCAGCAAGCCTCCGAGGTCGCGACGGAAACGGTCCTTGTCGAGCTTCTCGTTCGACTTGATGTCCCACAGCCGGCACGAATCGGGCGAGATCTCATCAGCCACGATGATTCGCATCATCTCGTTCTCGAACAGCCTTCCGCATTCCATCTTGAAGTCGACCAGGCGGATGCCGATGCCGAGAAACAGCCCGGTGAGGAAATCGTTGACGCGGATCGCCAGCGCCATGATGTCGTCGATCTCCTGTGGCGTGGCCCAGCCGAACGCCGTGATGTGCTCTTCGGAGACCATGGGGTCGTTGAGCTGGTCGTTCTTGTAATAGAACTCGATGATCGAGCGCGGCAGTTGCGTGCCCTCCTCGATGCCGAGGCGCTGCGACAGCGA
>JBATYU010000625.1:0-2808 GCA_049674245.1 Bradyrhizobium sp.
ATAGAACACGGCGAGTTTTGCAGGTCCATCCGGAACCAGCGCGTTGCAGAGGTTGAAAAAACCGTCAGCATAGAAATTCAAGAACGTGCGCAGCCTCGCAGGTTCGTACAAGGCTGATTTGCGCTGGAAGATCTTTGGCGTTGCGAAGTAGTAAACGCAATCGACCCTGCCGAGTTCTTGCAGCTGCTTGTTGGCCTCAGCCAGCGCGTCGTAGGGCAGGATTTCGCATCGGCCTCCGCAACTTAGGATATCGGCTGACACACATTCGGCCTCGTGTCGGCCTTCCCGGTAGGTGATGATCGAATGTCCGCCGCCGGCGGCAACGATCTTGGCCGTCACTTCGCCGAGGCCGCGCGAGCCGCCGACGATCAGCGATCTCTGCCCGGCAAAGGGGTTACCGGTGAGGCGGGCGGATATTTCGTCCATCCCGGCTTGGGAGGGCGGCGGCGGACGCGCAAACGCGTCAAGCCGGCCGACAGCGCCATAGCCCGAAATGTCGATCTGCAGCGATCGGAACCGCGGGTCGGTTTTCCGCACCGCGTAGGCGAGGGCAGTTTCCTGATTGTTCTCTGCGTCGAAATTGATGTCGAGGCCGGCAAACAGCGAGTGCAGTCCCGGGCAGGCCATGCCGACAATTTGGGAAGTCGCCAGCAGCGCCTTGAATCCGGAAAGGCCGATCGCGTCCATCAGCGCAGGAAACAGCGGTCCTATGTCGCCGTCGGCGATCGCGACGGTGCCGGTCTGGTCGGCAAGCTCTTCGAAGCGGAGATTGGCGGGCTCGGACATCTGCAGTGGCGCGGAGCGAGCCAGTGGCGCGCCGATAACGGATTTTCCCGGCTCGGAGGAAAGCTTGATAGACGCAACCGCCGTGCCCGCCGCAACGACCTCAAATTCGATCCTTCGATCTGTCCGGTTTCGAATTCGGATCGTGGCCTGCTCGTCAAGATAAAGCGTCTGCAAAAATCTGGCGCGGATGTTGGCGACCTTGATCGGAAAAACGCGCAGCACCGCATTTGCTGCCCAGGCAAGATTGTGGATGCCATGCACGACGGGTGCCCCGACCTGGGTACGCCTGGCAAAACTCCGATCCAGATGCATCGGATTGAAGTCGGACGAGAGTTTCGCGAACGCGGTCTGATCGTCCAGACTGAAGGTACGGCTGGCGAGCGCTCCGTCGGTCATCGATGGCCCTGCCATCCCGTCATGATTGTGCCGGTGCCGGGATGCGCTGTTTTGCCAATTCCATAGCCTCGAACGCGCTCCTGACGCACCCGACCACGGCGGGGTTGATCCGGTCCGCTTCGAAATGGCCGGACAACCCAAAAAGTGGCTGAAATCCGTCGACCTCATACCCGCCTTCCGCGACCTGCGCGGCGGTGGGCAGGTAGCCGAACAGCGCTCCCAGATATCCCACATAAAGGCGGATTCGTCTTTCGATCGGCGGCTTGGCAGAATCGAGAATGCGCTGCCATTCGACGGTTACTTCCGCCGACAACGCAACGATTTCCAGCCCCTCGCCGATGCGGACGATCTTGGCCGTGAGCATTTTGTCGGGAATGGCACCCTGGAAGAAATCGCCAAGAGGAATGCTGGCCGATCCGGTGCGCAGGTTCAATGGTGCGAATGCCTTGGCGGGATCACCCCGCGCGATATCGCGGACGCGAGCCGCCAGGCTCGTGCTCCAGCGCACCCAATCGTCGGAAGAGAGCGTTGGAAACAAATTGCCGAACGCGACAATGCGAACAAGCCTTTCGACGCGCTCCCGCAAGCCGACCTTTCGCGGCGAAGGCTTTATGTCAGGCCTGACGTCGCCGCAAAATCCCTGTGCAAACAGACAGGGGATTTGGCCAAAGCACTCGCGCAGCGCGAGGCGTACCGCGCCGGGATAGTCGGAGCTGATGACATTATCGGGCACGACGGCCGTCGGATGGCAGGTGTAGTGCCAGATCACGCCGAGCGGCCGGCCGTTGTCAATCGTCTGCAGCAGCACAACCGTTGCCTGCTCGTCCTTGGGACCCGACGGGCTGGGTGAAAGGGTGACGCCCGGCAGTCTGAGCCCATGCGCTCTGCTGACGGTCGGGAACGGCCAATATCGGCGCCGGTTGACGGAATGGCTCAGTTGCCCCTGATAAATGTTGAGGCTGACTTTTGAACGGGGTTGACGCAAAATTTCGCGGACAAGATTTTCTGCGGCGCAGGCCAGATCTTCCACAAATTCCGCGTCCGGCGTTCCCAGAGGCGCGCAGGCCCGATCGGTGGCCGGCGCGCTGTGGGTATGCGAGGCCAGCAGCACCATTTCGTCAGCGCCAAACCCCAGCTCTCGCAGTTTCGCGAGGATCAAATCCTGAAGCTCGGATCCCACGATCATGAGATCGAAACTGAAGATCAGGCAGCGACGCTCGGCGCCTTCCAGCAGGAGTGCCGAAATCTCGATCGGATCCAGGATCGTCGAGACCGGCGCGGTGCGCGAAGCAAAGCCGGCCAGCCGGGTCTGGCGATCTCGGGGTGTCACGTCGCAGGTGGCGGCACGCGCAAACAATTTGGTCGAGGTCCTTTTGGCGGTCGAAAAGCCCTCGGGGGCAGCTTCCGGAGTCTATGAAATGCCGATCGCGAAATCGAGGCCCCTTGTGCGATGCGGCGCGGCACAATAAGGCTTTGTACCCGACACTGACCATATGGAAACGGGTTTAGCAAGCACACCGGCCGTGCGCTGTTCGCGAAGACTTCAGCGAGCCGGCGTCGTTTCGTCGCTGCCGTCGATCGCCGGCAATTTCTGTGAGGAATCGTGACGCCTTTGACCTCGAGCCG
>JBATYU010000626.1:0-4842 GCA_049674245.1 Bradyrhizobium sp.
ATCGGCTTCACCGGCAACAACGCCGTGGTGATGCCGTTTGCCGGCCTCGAAGGGGTCAGGCGCGGCTGCCGCGCGGTCATCGCCAATGCCGCAAGCCAGGTACGGCCTTCGCCGCTATGGCTCGGCCGCGTCCTCAACGCGATGGGCGATCCGATCGACGGCAAGGGGCCGCTGCCGCAAGGCGGTTCGCCCATGCCGTTCCGCAACGCGCCGCCTCCGGCGCATTCGCGCAAGCGCGTCGGCGCCCCGCTCGATCTCGGCGTGCGGGCGCTCAATACCTTTCTGACCTGCTGCCGCGGACAGCGGCTCGGCATCTTCGCCGGCTCCGGCGTCGGCAAGTCGGTGTTGCTGTCGATGCTGGCGCGCAATGTCGACGCCGACATCACGGTGATCGGTCTCGTCGGCGAACGCGGCCGCGAGGTGCAGGAATTCCTGCAGGACGATCTCGGCGAGGAGGGCCTGGCGCGGTCGGTGGTGGTGGTGGCGACCTCCGACGAGCCTGCTTTGATGCGGCGGCAGGCGGCCTATTTGACTTTGGCTATCGCTGAATATTACCGCGATGAAGACAAGGACGTGCTGTGCCTGATGGATTCGGTCACACGCTTTGCAATGTCGCAGCGCGAGATCGGCCTGTCCGCCGGCGAGCCGCCGACCGCCAAGGGCTATACGCCGACCGTATTCACCGAATTGCCCAAACTGCTGGAACGTGCCGGCCCCGGGGTCGGCGCCGGGACCATCACCGGCATTTTCACGGTGCTGGTCGATGGCGACGATCATAATGAGCCGATCGCGGACGCGGTGCGTGGCATCCTGGACGGCCATGTGGTGATGGAGCGCGGAATCGCGGAGCGCGGACGCTATCCTGCCATCAACATCCTCAAATCGGTCTCCCGCTCCATGCCGAAATCGGCCGATCCCGCCTATTTACCCCTGATTACACGGGGGCGGCAGGTCATGGCGACCTACGCCGACATGGAGGAACTGATCCGCCTTGGGGCCTACCGGGCGGGGTCGAGCGCGGAAGTCGACGAGGCCATCCGCCTGCATGAGCCGCTGGAGGCCTTTCTGCGCCAGGCCAAGGACGAAGTGACGGGCTTAAGCGACGGTTACCGGCAGCTTGAGCAAATCCTTACAAGTTTGGAAACGGAACGCTAACTTTGTCAGGCCATCATCCCCGGCGCACCATTAGCTATGCCGGCGGGGCCCTCGGGGGGAGCCGGCTTTGTCCCGCGTTCAAAATGGGACTTCTGGGGAGTATGAGTCGATGAAGTCACGTGAAACGCTAATCCGCCTGAAGAAGTTTCAGGTTGATGAGAAGCGCCGAAGGGTTGCCCAGATCGAAGGCATGATCGCCGATTTCCAGCGCATGTCGGTCGACCTGGAGCGCGAAATTCAAAGCGAGCAGGAGCGCGCCGGGATCAACGATCCGGCGCACTTCGCCTATCCGACCTATGCCAAGGCCGCGATCCAGCGCCGCGAGAACCTGACCCGGTCCGCCGACGAGTTGCGGATCCAGCTCGAGGACGCGAAAAGCCTTTTGTCCGAAGCCTTCGAAGAGCTCAAGAAAGTCGAGCTGCTCGACGAACGCGACCAGGCGCGCGAGCGCGCCGAGGAAAGCGCCCGGGACCAGGCCGATCTCGACAGCATCGGATTGATGCGCGCGCGCATCGGCGCGATCGCCTGACGCGCCCGTCCTAGTTTCTCAGCACCGTCAGAGCCCGGGCCGCAAGGCCCGGGTTTTTCTCGTTTTGATTTCCACAGGCTATCGCCGGTTTGGTGCGACGGTTTGGCACACGCTATGATACGACGCACCAAAGTGAAGCTATGTGAGTGGATGTTGCGATGACCCAGTCCCATCATACGGCAAACGCCGACCCCCGCGAATTGCCGCGCTGGTCGACCGAAGCGTTGCGCGAATTTCGGGATCGCGAGCGCGCCCGGTACGAAGCGATCAAGGCGCGCGCCACGCCCTTCAATCTGGTGCGCGGCAAGCCCGCGACCGAACAGGTCGAACTTGCCAATCAATTGCTGACCGCAGTCACCGCATCGGAGCAATGCTGGGCCGAAGACGGCAACGATTGCCGGAATTATTACGGCAGCCCGCAAGGGCTGATCGAGGTCCGCAGGCTGTTTGCGCCGATGCTTGGGGCGCCGCCCGAACAGGTGCTGGTCGCCAACAATTCGAGCCTAGCGCTGATGCACGATGCCGTGGTTTACGCCCTTCTGACCGGCGCGCGCGATGGAGCCGCGCCATGGCGCGATCAGCGCCGCCCGATCCGGTTCCTGTGCCCTTCGCCCGGTTACGATCGCCACTTCCAGATCTGCGAGCAATACGGGATCGAGATGATTCCGGTGCCGTTGACCGGGGCGGGCCCGGACATGAGCGAGGTCGAGCGATTAGCCGCCGACCCCTCGGTCAAGGGGATGTGGTGCGTCCCAAAATACAGCAACCCAACCGCGGAAACCTATTCGTCAGAGACGGTCGCGCGGCTTGCGCGGATGGGCGCTGCCGATGATTTCCGCCTATTCTGGGATAATGCCTACGCGGTGCACGACCTGACCGCTACATCCGATCCGCTCGACAATGTGCTTGAGGCTTGCGCGGCCGCCGGTAACCCGGACCGGGCGCTGGTGTTCGCCTCGACCTCCAAGATCACTTTCGCGCAGGCCGGCCTCGGCATGCTCGCGACGTCTGCCGCCAATATGCGCTGGTTCGTCTCGCGCCAGTCGACCCGCACGATCGGGCCGGACAAGCTCAATCAGATGCGTCATGTCCGCGTTTTGCGCGACCATGTCGGAATCCTCGCGCATATGGAAAAGCAGCGTCGCCTGCTTGAGCCGAAATTCGCCGCGGTGCAGGAGGTGTTCGAGACCCGGCTCGGCGGCACGGGCGTCGCGCAATGGACGCGTCCGCGGGGCGGTTATTTCGTGAGCCTCGATGTGCTCGACGCCTGCGCGCTGCGTGTCGTCGCGCTGGCCAAGGCCGCAGGCATCGAGATGGTGCCGGCGGGCCGCACCTTTCCCTATGGCCGCGATCCGCGCGACCGCAATATCCGGATCGCCCCTTCGTTCCCGCCGGCCGACGAAGTGCGTGCGGCAGCCGATGCGCTTACTACTTGCGTCCTCTTAGCGACCACGGAACGGCTGCTCGCCGATCGCGGCATCAACGCTTGAATACCGGCGTGTTCTGACCTGACGGCTCTCGCGTTGCGGGAATCTTCCCTGCGCTGGAACCGTCTGACCCGGGCCGCAAGGCCCGGGTTTTCTTGTTCAATTTCCACAGATTGGCCCTAGGGCGAATTGGTGGACAGCTTTTGCGCAAGGTATGATACGAGGGGTTTTCGGGCCACCGCTCCCGTGTGTTGAAAAGCGATGGGGATCGCGATCTTGGGGGACGTTGAATGCTGACGCCGGCCGAGCTGGTTTGGCTGATCGCCGCTGTTGCCAAGGGGGATGAGGCCGCTTTCGAGCGTCTCTATGCGGCGACGCGGTCGAAACTCTATGGCGTCGTGCTCCGTATCTTGCGCAGACAGGATCTCGCCGAGGAGGTCATTCAGGAGGCTTACGTCAAGATCTGGAACAGTGCAGGGCAGTTCAATCCGGCCCTCGCGTCGCCGATCACGTGGATGGCGTCGATTGCCCGCAACCGTGCCATCGATGTCGTGCGAAAACGCAGCGAGCTTTCGCTTGAGGATGAACCGGCGGCGATGGAAGTCGCGGCCGACACCCCGGATCCGCTGGCGCGACGAGAAATGACGGAAGAGCTGAAGCGGCTGCTCGAATGCGTCGGCCGTCTTGAGCCGGATCGTCAGAAGCTCGTGCTGTTGGCCTATTACAACGGCTGGAGCCGCGAGCAGCTGGCGCAGAAATTCGAAGCGCCGGTGAACACGGTGAAGACCTGGCTGCGCCGCAGCATGTTGGATATCCGGGAGTGCCTCGGACTTTAGGATTGTCTTGGACCTGAGATGATGGCCTACAGCGAAGATCATATCGCGCTCGCCGCGGAATATGCCCTCGGCACCCTCGATGCCGATGAGCGCACGCAGGTCGAGACCATGATGGCCATCGACACGGATTTCAGGGTGATCGTTCAGGCCTGGGAATTCAGGCTTGGCGTGCTGAACCAGATGGTGGGCTCGGTCGAGCCGCGGCCGATCGTCTGGGAGAACATCAAGACCGCGATCGGCCATTCCGAACCGCAGGTGCCGCTGGTGCTGCCCGAAGCCCCGCCGCCGGTTGCTCCTGTCGTCGTCGCACAAGCCCCTGTAGTGGACCATTCGAATGTGATCCAGCTTTCGAACCGGTTCCGGCGCTGGCGCAGCATCGCTATGACGGCAAGCGCCATTGCGGCGGCGCTGGTGGCGATGCTCGCGATCGAGGTCTATCAGCCCGACCTCTTGCCTCAAGGCATGCGTGCGAAGCCGCGGACGCAGGTGGTCGAGGTCAAGATTCCGGCCGCCGTGGCGCCGTCGGCGCAATATGTCGCCCTGCTGCAAGGCCAGGGCGGCGGGCCCGCCTTCATCCTCACGGTCGACGGGGCGACCAAGAATTTTACGCTCCGCAAGGTCGGTGCCCCCGCCGCCGAACCGGGCAAGAGTTACGAGCTCTGGCTGATCTCCGACAAGCTGCCGCGGCCGCGCTCGCTCGGCGTGATCGGCGCCAACGACTTCACCGCGCGTCCGGTGCTGGCGTCCTACGACAGCGACGTCGTCAATGCCGCGACCTATGCGGTGACGGTCGAGCAGGCCGGCGGATCGCCCGACGGCAGCCCGCATTCGACGCCGGTCTATACCGGCAAGCTGATCGAGACGGTTCCGCCGGCCTCGCCGCCGCGCTAAAGCA